>CAIQOY010000023.1 GCA_903873565.1 uncultured Actinomycetes bacterium | reverse complement strand
GCCGACCGCCGGCTCCGCGCCGTTCGGCCGCAGCCGCCCGCAGCGCGGCGTGCCGCAGGGCAAGAAGCGCCGCGTCGTGATCGACTCGCAGGCCGCGCGCGGTCCGCGCGAGCGCACGCCCCGCGGCGGTGAGCGCCCGAAGGAGGCGCGCGAGGAGAAGGAGGTCGTCCGGCCGACCGGTCCCGTGACCGTGCCGTCGGGCGTCACCGTCAAGGAGTACGCCGAGAAGCTCGGCGTCTCCACGGCCGAGATCATCAAGACGATGATGGGCCTCGGCGAGTTCGTGACCATCACGCAGTCGCTCACCGACGACGCGATCGAGCTGATCGCCGCCGAGTACGAGCGCCCCGTCACGATCCAGAGCGCCGAGGAGGAGATCGAGGACGTCGTCATCGAGGATCCGCCGGAGGCGCTGAAGCCGCGCGCCCCCGTGATCACGGTGATGGGCCACGTCGACCACGGCAAGACGACGCTGCTCGACGCGATCCGCGAGACGAGCGTGGTGGAGGGCGAGGCCGGCGGCATCACCCAGCACATCGGCGCCTACCAGGTCGACGTCGGCGAGCGCCAGGTCACCTTCCTCGACACGCCGGGCCACGAGGCCTTCACCGCGCTGCGCGCCCGCGGCGCGAAGCTGACCGACGTCGCCGTGCTGGTGGTCGCCGCCGACGACTCGGTGATGCCGCAGACGATCGAGGCGATCGACCACGCGAAGGCCGCCGAGGTGCCGATCGTCGTCGCCGTTAACAAGATCGACAAGCCCGGCGCCAACCCGCAGAAGACCCGCCAGGACCTCGTCACGCACGGCCTGCAGCCGGAGGACTGGGGCGGCGACACCGTCTTCGTCGACATCTCCGCCAAGGAGAAGCAGGGCCTCGACAACCTGCTGGAGCTGCTGCTCCTGCAGGCCGACGTCCTCGAGCTCAAGGCCAACCCGGATGCCCCCGCCTCGGGCCCGATCGTGGAGTCCCGCCTCGACGTCGGCCGCGGCCCCGTGGCCACGATGCTGATCCAGCGCGGCACCCTCAAGCCGGGCGACGCCGTCGTCGCCGGCGACGCCTGGGGCAAGGTGCGCGCCATGCTCGACGAGCACGGCGCCAAGCTCGAGTCGGCCGGCCCCGCCGAGCCCGTCGAGATCGTCGGCTTCGACAAGCCGCCGCCGGCCGGCGAGATCTGCCGCGTCGTCGACTCCGAGCGCGACGCGCGCCACTACGCCCAGCGCCGCGCCGCGCGCCTGCGCGCCGAGGAGCTCTCGCGCCGCAGCCAGAAGTCGATCTCCCTCGAGGACCTCTTCAAGCAGGTCTCGGAGGGCGCGGTCCGCGAGCTCAACCTCGTCATCAAGGGCGACGTGCAGGGCTCCGTCGAGGCCGCCGTCTCCGAGCTCGACAAGATCAAGAGCGACGAGGTCGCGGTGCGCGTGATCCACACGGGCGTCGGCGGCATCACCGAGTCGGACGTCATGCTGGCCGCCGCCTCGAAGGCGATCGTCGTCGGCTTCAACGTGCGCCCCAACGTCGAGGCCAAGAGCCTCGCGGAGCGCGAGGGCGTCGACATCCGCACCTACAAGGTCATCTACCAGCTGACCGAGGACATCGAGAAGGCCCTCGTCGGCATGCTCACCCCCGACATCATCGAGGAGGTGACCGGCTCCGCCGAGGTGCGCCAGCTGTTCCGGGCCTCGCGCGTCGGCACGATCGCGGGCTGCATGGTCACGAACGGCACCATCGGCCGCGGCTCCAGCGCGCGCCTCCTGCGCAGCGGCGTCGTCGTCTGGGAGGGCGAGCTCGACTCCCTCCGCCACCTCAAGGACGAGGTGAAGGAGGTCAAGGAGGGCTTCGAGTGCGGCATCGTGCTCAAGGGCTACTCCGACGTGGAGGAGGGCGACGTGATCGAGGCCTTCGTCTCCCGCTCCGTCGAGCGGACCGAGCTCTAGACGCGTGTCGCGCGACGCGGTCGTGACGCCCCTCGGCGAGGGGGCGCATCGCATCACGATGCCGCTGCCCTGGGCGCTCGACCACGTCCACTGCTACGCGCTCGAGGACCCGCAGGGCTGGACGATCATCGACGCCGGCCTCGGCACGCCGGGCACCGTGCGCCGCTGGCAGGAGGTGCTCGAGGGCCTCGGCAGCCCGCGGATCGGGCGGCTGGTGATCACGCACTACCACCCCGACCACGTCGGCTGCGGCGGGCTCCTCGCCGACCTCGTGCGCCCCGACGAGGTCGTCCAGGGCCGGCTCGACGCCGAGCTCTGCCGCAACGCCTGGTCGGGCTACGACTTCGGGATCGTCTACGAGCACATGCGCGGCCACGGGATGTCGGAGGAGATGGCGCGCGAGGCCGCCGACGACGAGGAGAACTCGCCCGTCACGATTCCCGATCCGACGCTCCTCGTCGACGAGGGCGACCGGCTCGAGATCGGCGGCGAGGCCTTCACGGTGCTGCACCTGCCCGGGCACGCCGACGGCCACATCGCGCTCCTCGGCGAGAGCGGGCGCCTGTTCGGCGGCGACGTCATCCTCGCCACCATCAGCCCCAACGTGGGCCGCTGGGAGGACACCGCGTTCGACCCGCTGGGGCGCTACTTCGAGACCCTCGAGCGGCTGGCGGCGCTCGACCCGCGGATCACCCATGGCGGCCACCGCGCGCCGATCGAGGACGTGCCGACGCGGGCCGCCGAGATCCGCGCGATGCACGACGAGCGCCTGCTGATCGCGCTCGCCGCCCTGCGGGACGGCGCCGCGTCCGCGATG
>CAIQOY010000022.1 GCA_903873565.1 uncultured Actinomycetes bacterium | reverse complement strand
GGAGGTGGCGCGCGTGGCGGTGGCCGTGAGGGCCATCACGGCGCGCGGGCGGATCCGCTCGCGCACCTGCGCGAGCCGGCCGTAGTCGGGCCGGAAGTCGTGGCCCCACTCGCTCAGGCAGTGCGCCTCGTCGACCACCAGGAGGTCGACCGCGGCCTCGGCCAGGGCCTCGGCGAAGCGGGCGTTGGCGAAGCGCTCCGGGGCCACGTAGAGGAGCCGCACGGCCGGCGCGTCGTCCAGCAGGCTCGCCCCGTCGCCGCGCAGGGCGCCCAGCACGCGCTCGACCTCGTCGGCCGGGGTGTCGCTGGAGAGCGCCGCCACGTCCTCGCGGCCCAGCGCGCGCAGGGCCTCGACCTGGTCGCGCATCAGGGCCAGAAGCGGCGAGACCACGATCGTCAGGCGCAGGGCGCCGAGCGCGGGCAGCTGGTAGCAGAGCGACTTGCCCGAGCCGGTCGGCATCACGACGAGCGCGTCGCGCCCGTCGAGGGCGGCCTGCACGGCCTCCTCCTGGCCCGGCCGGAAGCCGGCGTGGCCGAAGACGTCGGCGAGGAGGGCGCTGGGGTCCGGGCTCACCGAGCCAGTCTACGAGCCGGCCCGGCGCCCGCCCTAGGCGTAGGGGCAGGCCGCGCGGTGGCCCGCCGCGCCCGCGGGGGCGAGCGCGGGGTCGTCCGTGCGGCAGCGGTCCTGCGCGACGGGGCAGCGCGGGTGGAAGCGGCAGCCGGTCGGCACGTCGGCGGGGTTGGGGGTCTCGCCGCGCAGGATCTCGGGGGCGCCCGCGTCGTCGGGGTCGGGGCGGGGGACGACCGAGAGGAGCGCCTTCGTGTACGGGTGGCGCGGGTCGCCGATCACCTCGGCGGCCGGCCCCTCCTCGACGATCCGGCCCAGGTACATCACGCAGATGCGGTCGGCGTAGTGGGCGGCGGTCGAGAGGTCGTGCGTGATCATCAGGACCCCGAGCCCGTCGGCGCGCAGCCCGTCGAGCAGGCCGAGGATGCCGGCGCGGACCGACACGTCGAGCATCGAGACGGGCTCGTCGGCCAGGAGCATCGTCGGCTCGAGGGCGAGCGCCGCGGCGATCGACACGCGCTGGCGCTGGCCGCCGGAGAGCTCGTGCGGGTAGCGGTCGAGGTACAGCTCGGGCGGGGTCAGGCCGGCCCGCTCGAGCGCGCGCCGCACGCGGCCCTCGCGGTCGTCGGCGATGCCGTGGATCTGGAGCGGCTCGAGCACGGTGTCGCGGACCCGGAAGCGCGGGTCGAGCGACTCGTACGGGTCCTGGAAGATCAGCTGCAGCTCGCGGCGGATCGGCCGGAGCGCGCCCGAGCCGAGCGCGGTGATGTCCGCGCCGCGGTAGCGGATGCGGCCCGACGCGATCGGCGCCATCCGCATCGCGGCCTGCGCGGTCGTCGTCTTGCCGCAGCCCGACTCGCCGACCAGCGCCACCATCTCGCCGGCGGCCACCGACAGCGACACGCCGTCGACGGCCTGCACGACGCCCTTGCGGCCCTGCCGGTAGCGGACCACGAGGTCCTCGATCTCGAGCAGCGTCTCGCTCACGCGCCCCCCTCGAGGTGGCAGTGGGCGAGGTGCCCGGTCCCCGCCGTGCGCAGGGGCGGCCGCGTCGCGGCGCACGGTGCGAAGGCGCGGTCGCAGCGCGGGCTGAACGGGCAGCCGACGGTCGGCTCGTCGAGGCGCGGCGGCGCGCCGGGGATCGAGCTGACCGCGCCCGTGCCGCGCAGGTCCGGCGTGGCCTGGAAGAGCATCCGCGTGTAGGGGTGGAGCGGGGCGTGGTGGAGCTCGCGCGTCGTGCCCGTCTCCGCGATGCGGCCCGCGTACATCACGGCCGCCCGGGTGCAGGCCTGGCTGACCAGCGGCAGGTCGTGCGTGACGAGGATCATCGCGAGCCCGAGCTCGTCGGTCAGCCGCACGAGCAGCTCGAGGATCTGGGCCTGCACCATCACGTCGAGGGCGGTGGTGGGCTCGTCGGCGAGCAGCACCTTCGGCTCGCAGGCCAGGGCCATGGCGATCGCGGCGCGCTGGCGCATGCCGCCGGAGAACTCGTGCGGGTAGCGGTCCTGGCGCTCGCCGCTGATGCCGACCAGCTCGAGCAGCTCGGCCGTGCGGGCGCGGGCGGCGCGGCCCGAGGCGATCCCGGCCCGCTCGAGCGGCTCCGTGATCTGCGAGCCGACCGTCTTGACCGGGTCGAAGGCGTTCATCGCGCCCTGGAAGACCATCGCGATGTCCGTCCAGCGGTGCGGGCGCATCGTGCGGTCGCCGCCGGCGAGGATGTCCTCGCCGCCGAGGAGCACGCGGCCCGCCACGCTCGCCGAGGGCGGCAGCAGGCCCATCATCGCGAGGATCGCGGTGGTCTTGCCGCAGCCCGACTCGCCGACCAGCCCGAGCCGCTCGCCGGGCTCGAGCGCGAGGTCGATGCCCTGCACGGCGTGCAGCTCGCGCCCGCCCGGCAGGTCGAACCAGACGTGCAGGTCCTCGACGGCGAGGGCGCTCATCGCGCGTCGTCCTTGTCGGGGAGGGGCCGCATGCGGAAGTGCCGCCGCAGGAGGTGGCTGACCCTGAGGCGCGGGTTGAGCGCGTCCTCGGCGGCCGTGCCGAGCATGTTGAAGGCCATGATCACCACGGCCACGGCGAGGCCCGGCGGCACGATCGCCCACCAGGCGCCGTAGGAGATCGCGGAGCGGTCGAAGGCGTTCTCGATCATGCGGCCCCACGAGGGGGCGTTGGGGTCGCCGAGCCCGAGGAAGGAGATCGCCGTCTCGAGGAAGATCGCGAGCGCCACCATCAGCACCGTCTGGGCGAGGATCAGGGGCAGGACCTGCGGCAGCACGTGGCGGGTGATGATCCGCAGGTGCGAGGCGCCGAGGGCCTGGGCGCGCTTGACGTAGGCGCGCTCGCGCACGACCTTGACCTGCGAGCGGATCAGCCGCGCCATGAAGGTCCAGTAGACGAGGCCGATGATGATGATGATGTTGCGCAGGGAGCGCCCCCAGATCGAGGCCACCACGATCAGGAGCACGAGGTCGGGGAGCACGAGGAAGTAGTCGGTGATCCGCATCAGCAGGTTGTCGATGCGCCCGCCGAAGTAGCCCGACACGATCCCGATCAGGCCGCCCACGACGACGGCCACGAGTGCCCCGGCGAAGCCCACGATCAGGGTGATGCGGGCGCCGTAGATCAGGAGCGAGAGGATGTCGATCCCCGCGTCGTCGAGGCCGAGGGGATGGGGGTTTGACGGCGTCCCGAAGATCGGGCCGACCTGCTCGCGCGGCCCGTACGGGGCGATCCACGGCCCGAGGATCGCCACCAGGGCGAAGACGACGAGGATGGCGGCGCCGATCGCGGCCTGCGGGTGGCCCTTGAGGAAGCCCCAGAGCGGGATCCGGCGGCGCGTATCGGCCGTCGCGGGGACGATCGCCTCGGCGAGCTCCTGCGGGCTCATTCGGTCACCCGCGGGTCGAGGCGGAAGTAGATCAGGTCCGCGAGGAAGTTCATCGCGATCACGGACACGGTCAGGAGCAGGAAGCCGCCCTGCAGCATCGGGTAGTCGCGCTCGGTGACGCTCTCGTAGAGCTGCAGGCCGATGCCCGGGTAGTTGAAGACGGTCTCGATCAGGATCGCGCCGCCGAGGATGAACCCGAGCGACAGGAAGATCAGCGTCACGATCGGCAGGAGCGAGTTGCGCAGGGCGTGGCGGCGCACGATCTCCCAGTTCGAGAGCCCCTTGGCGCGGGCGGTCAGGATGTAGTCCTCGCCGAGCGCCTCGAGCATGGAGGAGCGGGTGATCAGCGTGTACTCGCCGAACAGGACCAGGCCGATGGTGGCCGCCGGCAGCACCATGTGCTCGAGGCGGTCGACGAGCTCGGGCCACCAGCCGGGGTTCTCGTAGGCGAGGTAGGGGTCCGCGATGTCGCTGGTCGGCAGGCCGAGCGGCCCCGCGGCGTAGAAGATCAGCATCAGCGCCAGCCACTGGGTGGGC
>CAIQOY010000021.1 GCA_903873565.1 uncultured Actinomycetes bacterium | reverse complement strand
CGATTCGCACCGGCCAGGCGCGCGCCGCGTCGCCCGGCACCGACGCGGTCACGCCCACGACCCGCCGGTCGGGCCGCACCACGAGCGTGAAGCGGGCGGTTCCGCGCCCGGCGGCCGCACGGCGGCGCGCTGCGATACGCGGGGTGATGCACGCCGACCCCGTCCGCACGGCCCGCAAGGCCGAGCACCTCGATGCCGCCGCCTCGCCCGACGCCGTCCACCGCGGCGCGTCGGGGCTCGACGAGGTGCGGCTGCGCCACCGGGCGCTGCCGGGCCGCGACCTCGGCGAGGTCGACCTCGCTGTCGGCCTGCTCGGCGCCCGCCTCGAGGCGCCCGTGATCGTGTCGGCGATGACCGGCGGCTCGGAGGCCTCGCGGGCCGTCAACCTCGAGCTGCTCGAGGCCGCGGCCGAGCACGGCGCCGCGCTGATCCTCGGCTCGAGCCGCGCGCTGCTCGACGAGCCCGGCCTCGTCGACACCTACCGGCCCTGCGCCGCCCGCCCGCCGCTGCTGCTCGCCAACCTCGGCGCCTCGCACCTCGTGCAGGGGCTCGACGCCGACCAGGCGCTGCGGGTCGTCGAGCTGCTCGACGCCGACGGGCTCGCGCTCTACCTCAACCCGCTGCAGGAGGCGGTCCAGCCCGAGGGCCACCCCGAGCTCGGCGGGGCGATCGAGCTGATCGCCGACCTCGTCGAGCGGCTCGCTCCCCTGCCCGTCCTCGTCAAGGAGATCGGCTTCGGCCTCGACCCCGAGGACGTCGTGCAGCTCGCCGACGCCGGGGTCGCCGCCGTCGACGTGGCCGGCGCAGGCGGCACCAACTGGGCCCTGGTCGAGGGGCTGCGCGACGAGGACGCCCGCGCGCTCGCGGCGCCGTTCTCGACATGGGGGATCCCGACGGCCGACGCCCTGCGCGACGCCGTCCGCGTGGCCGGCCTGCGGCTGCCCGTGATCGCCTCGGGCGGCGTCCGCGACGGCGTCGACGTGGCCCGCTGCCTCGCGCTCGGCGCGAGCGCCGTCGGCATCGCCCGGCCGATGCTGCTGGCGGCCCGCGCGGGCACCGCGCAGGCCGCCCTCGGCACCCTCGTCGAGCAGCTGCGCGTCGCCACCTGGTGCGCGGGCGCGCCCGCCGCGCGCGACCTCGGCCCCGAGCACCTCCGCCCGACCGCCTGACCACGCGTACGCTGCGTCCGATGTCCGCCACCGCCACCGGTCCCCGCCGCGCCGTCGTCATCGGCTCCGGCTTCGGCGGCCTCGCCGCCGCCATGCGCCTCGTGGCCGCCGGCCTCGACGTGACCGTGCTCGAGCGGCTGCCCGAGCCGGGCGGGCGCGCCTCGCAGTGGACCGACCAGGGCTACACCTGGGACCTCGGCCCGAGCCTCGTGACGATGCCGTGGGTCTTCGACGAGCTGTTCGCGCTGCTCGACCGCGACTTCCGCCGGGAGGTCGACCTCGTGCCGCTCGAGCCGTTCTACCGGATCGACTGGCCGCACGACGGCACGCGCCTCGACTTCTTCGGCGACGTGCCGCGGATGCAGGAGGAGCTGCGCCGGCTCTCGCCGCACGACGCGGAGGCCTACCCGGCCTTCCTCGAGGCCTCGCGGCTGATCCACGAGAACGCGGTCCTCGCCGCCGGCCGGCGCGCGTTCGAGAACCCGCTGCCCTTCGCGCGCCTCCTGCCCACGATGCTCAAGCTCGACGCGGCCCGCAACCTGTCGCGCTTCTGCGCGAAGTTCTTCGAGGAGGAGCACATCTTCCAGTCGATGAGCTTCCACTCGCTGTACATCGGGGGCGACCCCTACCGGGTGCCCGCCGTCTACGCCGCGCTCGCCTACCTGCAGGTGGCCGACGGGGTCTGGTACACGATGGGCGGCATGTACGCGATCGTGCGGGCGATGGTCCGGGCGATCGAGGGGGCCGGCGGCACGGTGCGCTGCTCGGCCGACGTCGACGAGATCGTCGTGCGCGGCGGCCGCGCGATCGGGGTGCGGCTGGCCGACGGCGAGATCGTCCCCGCGGAGGTCGTCGTCTCGGACGCCGACCCGGTGCGCACCCGCACGCGGCTCCTGAAGGGCGCGCCCGACGCGCCGCCGTGGCGCTTCCGGCCGCCGCGCAACGGGATGTCGTGCTTCCTCCTCTACCTGGGCACCGACCGCCAGTGGGACGAGCTCCTGCACCACACGCTGATCGTGGGCCCGAACTACCGGCGGTTCATCGACGACGTCACCAACCGCCGCGTCCTGCCGCAGGACCTCTCGCTCTACCTGCACGTGCCCTCGCGCACCGACCCCTCGATGGCGCCGCCCGGCGGCGACTCGCTGGCCGTGCTGCTGCCCGTCCCCAACCTCGCCTCCCGCGACGACTGGGGTCAGATCGGTGACGCGTGGCGCGACAAGGTGCTTGACTACCTCGAGCACGACGCGGGGCTGGAGGGGCTCCGCGCGTCGATCAGGGTGGAGCACCGGATGACGCCGCAGGACTTCGAGACGCGCTACGACGCCGACGAGGGCACCGCCTTCTCGACGGAGCCCGTGCTGACGCGCTCGGCGTACTTCCGCCAGCCGAACCGGGACCGCACCGTCGAGGGGCTCTACCACGTGGGGGCGGGCGCCCATCCGGGCGCCGGCGTGCCCGGCGTGCTCCTCGGCGCCGAGGTCGCCGCCGGCCTCGTCCGCCGCGACCTCGGGGTCCCCGCGTGAGGGTGCCGCGCCCGAGCCTGCGGGTGCCGCGCGTCTCCCTGCCGCGCCGCGACGTGAAGCCCGCCGACGCCTACCTGCCGGAGGCCGAGGAGGTGATGCAGAACGTCGCGCGCACGTTCTCCGTCGCCGCCAAGCTCCTGCCCGTCACGGTGCGCGACGACGTGGTGCTCCTGTACCTCGTGCTGCGCACGCTCGACGACCTCGTCGACGAGCAGAGCCCCGACGCGGCCGCCGCGGTCGGCGCCGTCGAGACCTGGCTCGTGACCGGCGAGGCCACGACCCGCGAGACCGTGATACTCGAGGACCTCTCGCGCCGCCACGACCTGCCGCGCGCGTCGGTGACCGCGTTCCTCCAGGGCATGCGCGACGACCTCGGCGTGCCCGACATCCGCACCGAGTCCGACCTCGACGTCTACTGCTACCGCGTGGCGGGCTGCGTCGGCGAGATGATGGCCTCCATCCTCGGCGTCTGGAAGGACGAGGCGTGGGGGGCGGCCCGCGCGATGGGCAACGCGATGCAGCGCACCAACATCCTGCGCGACGTCGACGAGGACCTCGCGAACGGCCGCGTCTACCTGGCCGCCGACACGCTCGCCGCCTTCGGCATCGCGGACCTCGCCGTGCAGGACCGCACCGAGCTCTACCGCGACCAGATCGCGCGCGCCGACACGCTCTACGAGCAGGGCTTCGCGGGCGTGCCGTGGCTGACCCACGGCCGCCGCAGCGTCGCCGCCGCGGGCTCCATGTACCGCGAGATCCTGCGCGAGATCGAGCGCTCCGGGTACGGCGCCAGCCGGGGCCGGGCCGTCGTCTCGCGCCCGCGCAAGGCCGCGATCGTCGCCCGCACCTTCATCCTGCCGGGGCGCGCCGCGTGAGCGAGCCCTCCGCCTTCCCCGGCACGATCGCCACCGTGCGCCGCTCGCTCGAGCGCACCTTCGTCGAGGAGGACCCGCGCGACGCGGCCTGGCGCGGCACGGTCGGCACGGCCCGCACCTCCGTGCGCGTCGACGTCGTGCCCGACCCGGGCGATCCCGCGCAGCCGCTGGTCCTGGCCACCGCCGAGGTGCTGCCCGTGCCGCGCTTCACCGGCCCGCTCGCGCAGGCCGTGCTGCTCGAGCACGACGGCTTCGTGCTGGGGCGGATGCGCCACGACGGGTCGTCGCTGATCGCCGAGCAGGCCGTGCTCGGCGGGCACACCCTGCACCAGGACGAGATGACCGTCGCCGTCTGGACGGCCGGCTGGATCGCCGCCAACGAAGGCGCGCGGCTGCAGCTCAGGGTCGGCGGGATGGACCCGGGCGACCCGCGCGAGCCCGAGGTCGACGTGCGGCGCGGGGCGGAGGAGCGCGTGCAGGTCGTGCGCGAGCGGGTCGCCCGCTGGCTCGAGCCGCGCGGCTTCGTCGACGACGACGTCTGGGGGCTGCACGGCCCGGCCGGCTCGACGCGCGTGTTCGTGTCGGTGCTGCATCACCTGGAGCGCTCGACCGCGGTGGTCGCCGCCGCGCCCGTCGTGATCGACTGCGACCTGACCGACGAGCTCGCGGTCGAGGCCTGCGCGATCGCCGGCGACACCACGGTCGGCCGCTTCGCCTACACGCCCGAGCGCCGCGAGCTCTGGTTCGAGCACGCGATCGTCGGCGACGACCTGCAGGAGCAGGAACTCGCGCACGCGCTCGACGCGGTGGCCACCACGGCCGACGCCGTCGACGAGCGCCTCAGCGCCGCCCACGGCGGGCGCCGCTACCTCGACCGCGCCTGAGGCTAGGCCGGCGCCCGCGTCGGCTGCAGCTCGAGCGGGTCGACCTCCTCGGTGACCTCGTACGCGGTGGCCCGCGTCGAGCCCTCCTCGGTGTCGGTGATGAAGCCGCTCGGCGACACGCAGACGCGCAGGTCGCCGATGCCGGGCGAGGTGCCGGTCAGGCACGACGCGTCGACGCCGCCGGCGCGGGCCTCGACCTCGAGGTTGGCGTCGGGCGCGGCCGTCACGCGCGTCGCGATCTGGCGCACGCGGTCCTCGCCGACCAGCAGCGCGGCCGTGGCCAGGGCGCTCGCGCCCTCGTCGTCTCGGTCCTCGTCCCGGCAGCGCGCCTCCTCTGCGCCCTCCGTCACGCAGACCCAGAGGATCGCGGCCTCGACGAGGTCGATGCCGACGCGGACGGTGCGGTCGTCGCGGCTGACGGCGACGACGCCCGCCTCGCCGGAGCGGATCACGGTCAGCTCGCCCGCGCGCCCGTCGAGGGCCATCTCGTAGACGACCTTGCCGTCGGGGTGCTGGGCGGCGAGGTCGAGCAGCCCCTGCGGGTCCTCAGCGGGGAACACGGCCTGCGACGGCTCGTCGGCGTCCTCGGTGCCGTCGCCCTGGTCGTCGAAGGGCGAGATCGTGACCGCGTTCTCGCCGGTGGCGGGCGGCGGCGGCTCCACCCCCGTGTCGGGCGGCTCCGTGCGGGTCAGCCCGCAGGCCGCCAGGAGCGCGCACGCGGCCACCAGCGCGGCGATGCGGCCCATTCCCCTCACGGCCCCATCCTATCCCGCGCCTCCCGCCGCCCCGGGGCGCGGTAGGCTCCGGGGCGTGGACGGCGCGATCGCACTCGAGGATCTGCAGGCGGCGGTCCACGCCGCGTACCACGAGGACCGCGAGCCGGTGGCCATCCGCCTGCACCCCGCGACCCTGATCCACGTCTCCGACCCGGCGCTCGGCCTCGACCCGCTCGGCGCCTCCGAGCTCGACGCCTTCGACGGCCTGCCGATCGAGATCGACCCCATGGTCGACATCGGGGCGGTGGGGATCCGCGAGCGCAGCGCCCCGGGTGACGCCCCCGGGTACGGCGACGAGCCGGACCTCGATCCCTAGCCGGCGAGGCCGGCCGCGAGCGGCACGAGGTCCTCGAGGTCGGCGGGCGAGCCGTCGCCGATCGCGAACATCCCCGCCAGCATCCCGACCACGCCCTCGGGGGTGGCGCCGTGCGCGACGTGGTCGCGCAGGGTGATCGCCCCGTGGCGCTTGGCCAGGCGCGCCCCGTCCGGCCCGAGCATCAGCGGCACGTGCCCGTACTCCGGCGGCTCGAGGTCGAGCAGGCGCATGATCACCCGCTGGAAGGCGGCCGAGGCGAGCAGGTCCTCGCCGCGCACCACGTGCGTCATCTGCGGCTGCGCGTCGTCGACGGCGCAGGCCAG
The DNA here is from genome assembly GCA_903873565.1 of uncultured Actinomycetes bacterium. Lineage (GTDB taxonomy): Bacteria > Actinomycetota > Thermoleophilia > Gaiellales > F1-60-MAGs149 > F1-60-MAGs149. The sequence goes on along the minus strand of CAIQOY010000021.1, from coordinate 243 downwards.
CTGGTAGCCGATCACCCCGTCCGAGCGCACGAGCACGAGGTCGCCGGCCTCCCGGCGCACGTCGATCGCCACCGCGCCGTGCACGAAGTCGCGGAACGACTCCGTGCCGTCCGGCGTGCGCAGCCGCAGCGCGTGCCGCTCGCCCGCCGCGACGCGCTCGGCCGCCCGGGCGGGGTCGAGGTCGCGGCAGGTGCCCGGGTAGACCGGGCCCTCGTCGCCGTGCGGCGCCGAGGCGGCGCGGAT
>CAIQOY010000020.1 GCA_903873565.1 uncultured Actinomycetes bacterium | reverse complement strand
GCGTAGATCCAGCCCAGCGCGCGGCGCAGGTCGTCGAGCGCGAGGTAGAGCGACGGAACGATCAGGAGGCTGATCGTCGTCGCGAACATCACGCCGAAGCCGAGACTCATCACGTCGAGACGCCGGAGGGGCGCAGCTACTGCTTCCCCCTGGTGCGCTCCCCGGGCTTCGCGAAGGTGGTGCCGCTCCTGCCGAATGGCGACGTCGTGCTGGTGCGCCAGTACCGCTACGCGGTCGGCGACACGACGCTCGAGCTGCCGGCCGGCGCGATCGATGACGGCGAGGACCCCGTGGAGTCGGCGCGCCGGGAGCTGAGCGAGGAGGCGCTGCTCGCCTCCGACCGGCTGGAGCCACTGGGGGAGTTCCGCACCAGCCCGGGCCGGATGGACGAGCGCGGCTTCATGTTCCTCGCCCGCGACTGCCGGCCCGACCCCGACGCGCGCCAGCACGAGCCGACGGAGCCCGTCCGGCTCGGCCTCGACGAGGCGATCGGCCTGATCGGCACGGAGATCCTGGCCGCCTCCTCGTCGCTGGCCCTCCTGCTCGCGCGACGTCGCCTCGACGGCGCGGATGGGTGACACTTCGGGCATGGCGCAGATCACCCCGACCGGACCGAACGCCGCGGGCGTCCGCTGGGACCTCGCCCCGATCTGCGCGGACGCCGCCACGGCCCGCGTCCAGCTCGACGAGACCATCGCCCGCGCCGACGCCTTCGACGCCCGCCACCGCGGACGCGTGGGGGAGCTGGACGCCGCGGGCCTCGCGGAGGCCCTCGCCGAGCTCGCCGCGATCTCGAACGCGCTGCACCGCGTCGGGTCGTACGTGTCCCTGCGCCGCGCCGTCGACGTCAACGACGACGAGGCCCGCGACCTCGAGACCGTGGTCGACCAGGGGATGGTGCGGGCCCAGAACGCGCTGCGCTTCTTCGACCTCGAGTGGATCGACCTCGACGACGCGGTCGCCGAGCCCCTGATGGCCGCGCCCGAGGTGGCGGCCGACCGCCACCACCTGCGCTCGTCGCGGCGCTTCCGCCCGCACGTCCTCCCGGACGACCAGGAGCGGATGCTGACCGAGCGCGATCCGCTGCTCTCCGCCTGGCAGAACCTGTTCGCCCAGACCGTGGCCAACATCCGCGCGCCCTTCGACGACGGCACGGGCGAGGCGGACCGCACCGTCGACGAGCTGCTCTCGTACCTGCACATCCCGGAGCGCGAGGTGCGCATCGCCGCGCTCGAGGCCCTCTACGCGGCGCTCGAGCCCAACGTCGACGTGCTCAGCTCCTGCTACGACAGCATCGTCGCCGACCGGCTCGTCCAGGATCGCCTGCGCGGCTACGCGACGCCGCTCGATCCCCGCCACCTGGCCAACGAGCTGGAGCCGGCCTGGGTCGACGCGATGATGACCGCGATCGAGGACCGCTACGGGATGGCGCAGCGCTGGTTCCGGCACAAGGCCGGGCTGATGGGGCTCGACACCCTGCACCTGGCCGACCAGTACGCGCCGCTCGGCGCGGGCCGGCCGATGCCGTACGCGGAGGCCGTGGCGATCGTGGAGGACTCCTTCGGGCGCTTCTCCGGCGAGATCCTCGACGTCGCGCGCGCCGTCTTCGAGGAGCGCCGCGTCGACGCCGAGCCCCGCCCCGGCAAGCGCGGCGGCGCCTTCTGCAGCTCCGTGGCGCAGGACGCGCAGCCCTTCATCCTGCTCAACCACACCGACACCCTGCGGGACCTGATGACGGTCGCGCACGAGCTCGGCCACGGCATGCACTTCGCGCTCTCGAGCCGCGCCCAGAGCGCGCTCTCGATGCACGCCCCGCTCGCGCTCTGCGAGGTGCCGAGCACGTTCGCCGAGCTCCTGGTCTTCGACCGCATGCTCAAGGAGGAGCCCGATGCGGCGACGCGCACCGCGCTCGTGCGCCAGGAGCTCGAGTCGGGCTTCGCGACCGTCTTCCGCCAGACGATGATGGTGCGCTACGAGCAGGACGCCTACGGCGCCCGCCAGGGCGGCCAGGCGCTGACCGCGGACCGCCTGAGCGGGTTCTGGATCGACCGCAACGCCCGCTACTACGGCGACTCCGTGGAGCTGCCGGAGGGCTACCGGCGCGGCTGGTCGTACATCCCGCACTTCATCAACACCCGCTTCTACACGTACGCCTACGCCTTCGCGCACCTGGCCAGCCTGACCCTCTACGCGCTCTACCGCGAGGACGGCGACGCCTTCGTGGGGCCGTACCTCGATTTCCTCCGCACGGGCGGCGCGGCGTCGCCCGGCGAGCAGCTCGGCGCCTTCGGGATCGACCTCGCCGACGCGGCCACGTGGGCGCGCGGGCTCGACGAGATGGAGCGCATGGTCGAGCTCGCCGTGGAGGTCTAGGCCGTGGCGATCCGGGTCGCGCGCGTCGACGCCGTCCGGGGCGAGGGCGCGTACTACAACGACGACCTGCTGGCGATCCGCGCGGGCGCCCCGAAGGACGGCCTCGTCTACGGCGGCGACCCCGTCACCCCGGGCCTGGCCGCGGTCCGCCAGCCGGCGCAGGCGCTGCTCCTGCGGATCGAGACCGCGGCGGGCGCCGTCGGCTGGGGCGACGCCATGTCCGTCCAGTACGCGGGCGTGGGGGGACGCGACCTGCCCGTCGACGCCGCCGCCCTCGCCGGCCAGGTCGAGGCCGCCGCGGCGCTGCTCGTGGAGGCGGGGGAGACCGGCTTCCGGGCCGGCTCGGACCTCGTCGACGCGCACCGCCTCCCCGACGGCCGCCAGCTGCACACCGCGCTGCGCTACGGGCTCTCGCAGGCGCTGCTCGCCGCCGAGGCGGCCGAGCGCGGCGTGACGCCGCTGCGGGTCCTCGCCGCGGAGACCGGGCTCGAGGCGCCGGCCATGGCGCCCGTCTACGCGCAGTCGGGCGACGAGCGCCGGCTCAACGCGGACCGCATGATCCTGCGCCGCGTCGACGTCCTGCCGCACGGGCTGTTCAACTCCGAGCAGGCGTTCGGCGCGGACGGCGGCGCCTTCCTCGACTACGTGCGCTGGCTGGTGGCCCGCATCGCGCAGGTCGGCGGCGAGGGCTACCGCCCGCGCCTGCACCTCGACGTCTACGGGATGCTCGGCCTGGTGATGGACCGCGACGTGGGGCGGATGGCCGCCTTCCTCGCGGAGGTCGAGGCGCTCGCGGGCGGGCTGCCCGTGGCGATCGAGTCGCCGTGCCTCGGCGACGACACGGCCACCACGATCGAGCTCCTGGCCGCGCTGCGCGCCCGGCTCGCCGCGCAGGGCACCCGCGTCCAGCTCGCGGCCGACGAGTTCTGCAACGGCGACGAGGACGTCGCGGCCTTCGTGGCCGCCGGCGCGGTCGACCAGATCCAGATCAAGATGCCGGACCTCGGCTGCCTGACCGAGGCCCTCAAGGCGGCCGCGGCCTGCCGGGCCGGCGGGCTCGGGGTCTTCATCGGCGGGTCCTGCGCCGAGACCGACCTCAGCGCGCAGCTGAGCGCGCAGCTGGCGATGGCCGTCGCGGCCGACCAGGTCCTGGCCAAGCCCGGGATGGGCGTCGACGAGGGCATCATGATCGTGCGCAACGCGATGCGGCGCGCGCTCGTCGAGTGGGACCTGGGCCGCTAGGCCGCCGCTAGTACGGGTACCACCAGTCCTTGCGCTCCTGGGAGAGGTCCCAGTGGACGTGCTTGGACTGGAGGAAGGCGTCGAGGCCGTCCTGGCCGAGCTCGCGGCCCCCGCCGGTCAGCTTCATCCCGCCGAACGGCCCCGCCATGTTGTCGGTGAGGGGGTCGTTGACCCAGATGGTGCCGGCCTGCACCTCGTCGGCGAAGCGCTTGACGAGCAGGGTGTCGCCCGAGCGGATCGTGGCCCCGAGCCCGTAGGGGCTGTCGTTGACGAGGTCGATCGCCTCGTCCACCGAGTCGTAGCCCATGATCGGGATCACGGGCCCGAAGGTCTCCTCGCGCATGACCTGCATCGAGTGGTCGGCGTCGGCGAGGACCGTGGGGGCGAGGAACCAGCCCGGCAGCCCCGTGTCCGGGACGTCGCCGCCGGTCACGAGGCGCGCGCCCCGGTCCGTGGCGTCGCCGATGTGGCCCTGCACCTTCTCGCGGTAGCGCTCGCCGATCATCGGGCCCATGTCGACGTCGTCGCGGGTGCCGTGCCCGATGCGCAGGGCGCGGGCGCGCTCGGCCACCAGCTCCGCGAACTCGCCGGCCCGGGCGCGCGGCACGTAGACGCGCTCGGACGAGGTGCAGACCTGGCCCGTGTTGAGGAAGCCGGCGTAGGCCAGGGCGTCGGCGGCCGTCTCGAGGTCGGCGTCGGGCGCGACCACGAAGGCGTCCTTGCCGCCGAGCTCGAGGTGCAGGTGCTTCATCAGGGGCGCGGCCACCGACGCGATCCGCTGGCCCGTGGCCACCGAGCCCGTGAAGGCCACGACCTGCGTGCCCGGGTGCGCGACGAGCGCCTCGCCGACCGGGTCGCCGTAGCCCGTGACCACGTTGACCAGCCCGTCGGGCAGCCCGGCGAAGGCGAGGCGCACCCAGGCGAGGGTGGCGAGGCTGGTCAGCTCGCTCGGCTTGATGACCACGGCGTTCCCCGCGGCCAGGGCCGGCGCGACCTTCCAGGCCAGGAGCAGGAACGGGTAGTTCCACGGCACGATGCAGGCGGCGACGCCGTACGGCTCGCGCACCACGAGGTTGAGCTGCGTGCGCGGCTCCGCGCTCGGCACCACCCGGCCCTGCCCGTGGCGCCCGAGCTCCGCGTAGTAGCGGAACGTCGAGGCCGACCACTCGAGCTCCTCCTCCTGCTCGGGGCGCGGCTTGCCCTGCTCGCGCGTGAGCAGGTCGAGCAGCTCGTCGGCGTGGTCGTGCGTGGCCTGGGCCACGCCGTGCAGGAGGTCGGCCCGCTCCCACGCGCTCGTGAAGCGCCATGCGCGCTGGGCGCGCGCGGCGGCCGCGACCGCGCGGTCGACGTCCTCGGCGGTGCCCGCGGGGACGGCGCCGAGCGGCTCGAGCGTGGCCGGGTCGCGCACCGCGATCGGCGGGCGCTCCGCGCCGGTCTCCCGGCCGTCGATCAGCATGGGGGCGGTGTCCGCCATCGCGCGTCCTCCTGGGCTGGATGCCGGGGGCGGGTCTCGAACCCGCACGTCGTCTCCGACGCCGGATTTTGAGTCCGGTGCGTCTACCAATTCCGCCACCCCGGCCGGCTACCGGCAGGGTACCGCGGGCGCGGGGGCGTGTGCTATCTTGGCGGCGTGGCTGGCGATGGGGCCCGCCACGACGCGACGTGGCGTCTCTCCGTCGCGGCGTGCCCGGTGGGGCGGCGCCGCATGAACGGAGGCCACATGACCAAGAAGGACCTGCTCGCCAAGTGCAAGGCGCAGAACGTGCGCTTCGTGCGGCTGCAGTTCACGGAGCTGCACGGCCAGCTCAAGAACGTGCAGATCCCCGTCGAGGAGCTCGACAAGGCGCTCGACAACGAGATGATGTTCGACGGCTCGTCGATCCGCGGCTACAAGCGGATCGAGCGCTCCGACATGTACTTCGTGCCGGACATGGACACCTTCCGGGTGATCCCGTGGCTGGCCGGCTCCTCGGGCCAGGTCGCGCGCATCATCTGCGACGTCGCCGAGGCCGACGGGACGCCGTTCGTGGGCGATCCGCGCGTCGCCCTCAAGGGCATGATCGCCGAGGCCAAGAAGCTCGGCTACACGATGAACGTCGGCCCCGAGGCCGAGTTCTTCATCTTCAACCGCGACGCCGACGGCACGCCCCGCGTCGACCCGCACGACACGGCCGGCTACTTCGACGTCGGCCCGATGGACAAGGGCGAGGAGGTCCGCCGCGCGATCGAGGACACCCTCGTGCAGATGGGCTTCCACCTCGAGGCCTCGCACCACGAGGTCGCGATCGGGCAGCATGAGATCGATTTCCGCCACGACGAGGCGCTGACCTGCGCCGACAACCTGATCACCTTCCGCTACGTGGTGCGCTCGATCGCCGCGCAGCACGGCATGCACGCCACCTTCATGCCGAAGCCGATCTTCGGCGAGAACGGCTCGGGCATGCACTGCAACCAGTCGCTCTCGAAGGGCGGGAAGAACATCTTCTTCGACCCGAAGGGCGACGAGCAGCTGTCCGACGCCGCCTACGGCTACATCGCGGGCCTGCTCGAGCACCTGCCCGGCATCACCGCGCTGGCGAACCCGATCGTCAACTCGTACAAGCGGCTCGTGCCGGGCTACGAGGCGCCGGTCTACATCGCCTGGTCGCCCGGCAACCGCTCCGCGGCGATCCGCATCCCGGACAAGCGCGGCAACTCGACGCGCGCCGAGCTGCGCACCCCGGACCCCACGGCTAACCCGTACCTGCTCTTCGCGGTGATGCTGGCGGCGGGCCTCGACGGCATCACGAAGGGCAAGAAGCCGCCGAAGCCGGTCAACCAGAACATCTACCACCTGACCGAGGACGAGTCGAAGAAGCTCAAGATCCAGGGCCTGCCGCACAACCTGTCCATGGCCCTGGACGCCTTCGAGGCGGACGCCGTCCTGACCGGCGCCCTCGGCTCCCACATCACCGAGGCCTACCTGGCCGAGAAGCGCTCCGAGTGGCGCGCCTACCAGGCCCAGGTGCACGGCTGGGAGATCGAGCACTACATGGAGACCTTCTAGGCCTCCCCGACGGCCGACGGCCCGGACCGCCCGCCTCCGTGCGGTCCGGGCCGCCGAACCGGCGTGCCCGGGCCCGGATGGGTGGTACCGTGCGCGGCGACCCACCAGACGGCTGCCGGGGCGATCGCCCCGGGGCTGCGGATCGGGCGACTGTGGAAGAAGGAGGCGCCAGATGGCCCTGACCAGCGAGCAGAAGACCGAGATCATCGGTCAGCACGGCAAGAGCGCGACGGACACGGGATCCCCCGAGGTCCAGATCGCGCTCCTGACCACGCGGATCAACGAGCTCACCGAGCACCTCCGGTACCACAAGCACGACCATCACTCGCGGCGCGGCCTCCTCAAGATGGTGGGCCGCCGCCGGCGCCTGCTCCAGTACCTCCAGCGGGAGGACGTGGAGCGGTACCGCGCGATCGTGAAGGAGCTCGGACTGCGCCGCTAAGGGCGCCCGAGTCATACGCGGATGGCGGCGCGCGGGACGCGCGCCGCTGGCAGCAGAAGGGAAGTATCCACACATGAGTGACGTTCTCGGCACCGAGACCGCCGTCGAGGTCGCCGCGGGGGACATCAGCCTCCGCTTCGCGACCGGACAGCTCGCCAAGCAGGCCGACGGGGCGGTTCTCGTCCAGAGCGGCGACACCGTCGTCCTCTCCACCGTCGTGGGAGCGCAGGAGGCCCGCCCCGGCGCGGACTTCTTCCCGCTCACCGTCGACGTCGAGGAGAAGATGTACGCCGCCGGCAAGATCCCGGGCGGCTTCTTCAAGCGCGAGGGGCGGGCCACGGAGAAGGCCACCCTCAACGCGCGCATGATCGACCGGCCGATCCGGCCGCTGTTCCCCAAGGGCTTCCGCAACGAGGTCCAGGTGATCGGCACGGTCCTGTCCGTCGACAAGATCACCTCCCACGACATCCTCGCCATGAACGGCGCCTCCGCGGCGCTGATGATCTCGCCCCTGCCCTTCGCGGGCCCGGTCGGCGCCGTGCGCATCGGCCTGATCGAGGGCGAGCTGCGCGTCAACCCGTCGATGCCCGACATGCTCGACTCCGACCTGGACCTGATCGTCTGCGGCACGCCCGAGGCCATCACCATGGTCGAGGCCGGCGCGAACATCGTGCCCGAGGACCGCATGGTCGAGGCGCTCGAGCTCGCCCACGAGACGATCAAGGGCATCTGCGCCGCGCAGATCGAGCTCCAGCAGAAGGTCGGCAAGCCGAAGTGGTACGACGCCGACGTCGACCGCGAGCTCGACGAGCGCTACGGCGCCTCCTTCGACCGCCTGATCGCCGAGCACGGCATCGCCGGCGTCGAGCGGGCCGCCGACGAGGCGATGGCCGCGGAGTGCCCGCCCGTCCCCGCCGACGCGGGCGAGGACGTGATGGTGCGCCGCACCCAGGTCAAGTTCGCGCTCGGCTTCATCGCCGACCGCCGCCGCGCGGCCGCCGTCAAGGGCGCCGTGCAGGAGCAGTTCGAGGCCGACATCCGCGCCCTCTCGGACGCGGAGCAGGACTCCAAGGAGCTCAAGTCGGCTAAGCGCGCCGCGCTGATCGAGCGCATCGTGCAGGAGATCCGGCTGCCCTTCCCGGGCGGCGCGGACGGCGGGCTCGACGCCGCCACCCAGGCCGCCGTCAAGTCGGCGATCGACTCGGTCTACAAGCAGATCGTGCGCACCAAGATCGCCGTCGACAAGCGCCGCCCCGACGGGCGCGGCGAGAACGAGATCCGCCCGATCGCGGTGGCGGCCGGCGTGATGCCGCGCACCCACGGCTCGGCGCTCTTCACCCGCGGCCAGACCCAGGCCCTGACCCTGGTCACCCTCGGGACCATCAAGGAGGAGCAGCGCATCGACGACCTCTCCCTGGAGACGACGAAGCGCTACATCCACCACTACAACTTCCCGCCCTTCTCGGTCGGGGAGACCGGCTTCATGCGCGGCCCCAAGCGCCGCGACATCGGCCACGGCGCGCTCGCCGAGCGGGCGCTCGTCGCCGTCGTGCCGGCCGCGGACGAGTTCGCGTACACGATGCGCGCCGTCTCGGAGATCCTCGAGTCGAACGGGTCGTCGTCGATGGCGTCGGTCTGCGGCTCGACCCTGGCCCTGATGGACGCCGGCGTGCCGATCAAGGCGCCCGTCGCGGGCATCGCGATGGGGCTGATCAAGGAGGGCGAGAGCCTCGTCATCCTGACCGACATCCAGGGCGCCGAGGACCACCTCGGCGACATGGACTTCAAGGTCGCCGGCACCGCGGAGGGCATCACCGCCCTCCAGATGGACATCAAGATCACGGGCGTCACCCGGGAGCTCCTGAAGGACGCCCTCGACCGCGCCAAGGCCGCCCGGCTGAGCATCCTCTCGACGATGGCGACCGCCCTGGCCGCCCCGCGCGAGCAGCTCTCCGAGCACGCCCCGCAGGTCCTGCAGACGCAGATCCTGCCGGAGCAGATCGGCCTCCTGATCGGCAAGGGCGGCGAGACGATCCGCGGGCTCCAGGAGGAGTTCGGGGTCCAGATCGACGTCGAGGAGGACGGCGCCGTGCGCATCTACGGCGTCGGCCCGGAGGCGGTCGCGGCCAAGGACCAGATCGAGCAGATGATGCGCCCGGTCCAGGTCGGCGACGTGTTCACCGAGCGGCGCGTCGTCAAGACCGCCGACTTCGGCGCCTTCGTCGAGCTGCGCAAGGGCACGGACGGCCTCCTGCACGTCTCCCGGATCGCCCCGGGCACGCGCATCTCGTCGGCCGACCAGGTGCTCGACCGCGGCGACATCGTCAACGTCGAGGTGACCGAGGTCGACACCGACCGCGGCCGCATCGGCCTCAAGCTGGTCGCCAAGATCGAGGACGGGGTCGAGGTGTCCCCGGAGACGGTCGGCGAGCGCTACAAGGAGCAGTTCCCGAACGGGGGCGGCGACGACGGCGATCGCGGCGACCGCGGCGAGCGCGGGGGCCGCGACCGCGGCCGCCGGCGCCGCTCGGAGTAGCGGGGCCGCGATGCGCCCCGGCGTCGAGGTGACGGAGCTCGCGAGCGGCCTCAGGGTCGCGAGCGAGCTCCGCCCCGACGTGCACGGCGTCGCCCTCGGCGCGTGGGTGCGCGTCGGCTCGCGCGATGAGGCGGCGCCCGTGGCGGGCGTCTCCCACCTGCTCGAGCACCTGCTCTTCCGGGGCACGGACCGCCACGACGCGATGGCCATCGCCGAGGCCTTCGACCGCTTCGGCTCGGACCTCCAGGCGGCCACCTCGCGCGAGGAGACGGACCTGCACGCGCGGGTCCTCTCCGAGCACGTCCCGCTGGCGCTCGACATCATGGGCTCGATGGTGGCCCGTCCCGGGTTCCACGACGTCGAGGCCGAGCGCGAGGTCGTGCTCGAGGAGCTCGCGCTCTACGACGACACCCCCGACGACCTCGTCCACGACGTGCTCGGCGAGCTCCTGTTCCCCGAGCAGGCGATCGGCCGGCCGATCGCGGGCCGGGCCGGCACCGTCGGCGCGCTCGACGAGGACGCGCTGCGCGCGCACCACGCCCGCCACTACGCGGGCGACCAGGTCGTGGTGGCCGCCGCCGGGCCCCTCGAGCACGACCGCCTCGTCGCCCTCGTGGAGGCCGCCTTCGACGGGCTCGCGCCCGGGGCGGCGCGCGAGCGGCCGCCGGCGGTCGCCGCGACCGGCAGCCGCGCCTTCGTGGCGCGCGACCTCGAGCAGACGCACATCGCCATCGGCGGGCGCGGCATCGGGCGCACCGACGAGCGCCGCTTCGCGCTCGCCGTGCTCGACCAGATCCTCGGCGGGGGCGCCTCGTCGCGGCTGTGGCAGGAGATCCGCGAGCAGCGCGGCCTCGTCTACAGCGTGTACTCCTACGTCACCTACTACCAGGAGACGGGCCAGGTCGGGCTCGCGCTCGGCACCCGCACCGAGAACCTGGCCGAGGCGCTCGGGGTGGCCGCCGCGGAGATCCACGACCTCGCCGACGGCCGCTTCCGCGACGGCGAGGTCGAGCGCGCCCGCGACAACCTCAAGGCGCGCCTGCTCCTGACCATGGACTCCACCGTCGCGCGGATGGGGCGGCTCGGCCGCCACCTCGTCTCCGACGTGCCGCTGATGGAGGACGACGAGGTGGCGCGCCGGATCGACGCCGTCACGGAGGCCGACGTCCGCGACTTGGCCGCCGAGCTGTTCGCCCCCGACGCGCTCTGCGTGGCCGGGATCGGCCCCGACGAGGCCGCCTTCGAGGCCGCGCTCGGCGCGTTCCGGGAGCCGGTGGGGGGCGCCGCGTGACCCGCGTCCTCGTGTCGGGCGCGACGGGGCGCCTCGGTGCGCCGATTTGCGCCGCCGTCGCCGCGGCCGACGATCTCGTGCTCGCGGGCCGGGTCGCGCGCTCGCTGGCGGGCGACGGGGGCTTCGCGACCCTCGCCGAGGCGATCGCCGCGACGGAGGCCGACGTCGTCGTCGACGTCACGCGGCCCGACGCCGCCGAGCCGCACTGCCTGGCCGCGATCGCGGCGGGCGTGCCGATGGTGCTGGGCACGACCGGCATGGACGCCGAGGCCACGGCACGCGTCGATGCCGCGGCGCGGGAGGCCGGCGTCCCGGTCCTGTTCTGTCCGAACTTCGCCATCACCGCGGTGCTGATGATGCGCTTCGCCGCCGAGGCGGCGCGGATCCTCCCCGACGCCGCGATCGTCGAGGAGCACCACGTGAACACGGTCGACGCGCCGAGCGGCACCGCGAGGCGCACCGCGGACCTGATCGAGGAGGCGTCCGGCGCGCGGCCGCCGATCTCGAGCCTGCGCCTGCCCGGCGTCGTCGCCAACCAGAGCGTGGTCTTCGGCGCCCCGGCGCAGACCCTCGAGATCCGCAACGTGACGACCTCCGTCGAGGCCTTCGTGCCGGGTGCGCTGCTCGCCGCCCGCCGGGTGGGCGGGCTCGAGCCGGGCCTGCACGTCGGGCTCGAGCGCGTCCTCGACTGAGGCCCCGCGCCGGCGCGGGCCGCCGGGTATGCTGCCGCGGACCCGAGCGAAGGGACCCCGATGGGCGCGCCGATCGGCCGCATACTGACCGCGATGATCACGCCGTTCTCCGCGGACGGCGCGATCGACCTCGAGGAGGCCGTGCGCCTCGCCGAGCACCTGATCGCCCACGGCTCCGAGGGCATCGTCGTGCACGGCACGACCGGCGAGGCCTCGACCCTCACCGACGACGAGAAGCTGGCGCTGACCGAGGCCGTCGCGGGCGCCGTCGGCGACCGCGTCCCGGTCATCTCCGGCACCGGCTCGAACGACACCGCGCACTCGGCCCACCTGACCGCCCAGGCCGCGCGCTTCCGCGGCGTGGCGGGCTTCCTGAGCGTGACCCCGTACTACAACAAGCCGCCGATCGCGGGGATCGAGGCCCACGTGAAGGCGATGGCGGACGCCGCGAACGACCTGCCGATCGTGCTCTACAACATCCCCCAGCGGGTCGTCCTGCACCTGTCCCCGGCGGACCTCGACCGGCTCAGCCGGATCGACCAGGTGATCGCCGTGAAGCAGGCCGTCACCGACCTCGACGAGGCGCGGCAGGTCGTGGAGGCCGGCCGCCTCGCCCTCTACGCGGGCAACGACGACCTGGTGCTCCCGTTCGCGCTGCTCGGCGGCGTCGGCGGCATCTGCGTCGCGAGCCACGTCGCCGGCGAGCAGATGCTGGCCGTCCAGGCCGC
>CAIQOY010000019.1 GCA_903873565.1 uncultured Actinomycetes bacterium | reverse complement strand
TCCCGGCGGTGCCGCCGGCGATCGTGACGGTGACGCAGGTCGGCTAGGCGCGCAGCCAGACGCCGTCGAGCAGCGTCTCGTCGCCGAGGATCCCGCCCCCGGCCTCGGCGTCGCCCGGGATGTCCGCCTCGGGGAGGACGAGCGACTGCACGACGCGCGCGCCGGAGCGGATCCGCGCGCGCGGGCCGATCACGCAGGGGCCGTCGATCACGGCGCCGTCCTCGATCACGGCGCCCGGGCCGACGAGCACGGGCCCGCCGATGACCGCCCCCGGGTGGACGCCCTCGACGCCCGCGTCGGCGCCCATCACGAGCTCGCCCGACGCCGCGACGTCGACGAGGCCGGCCGCGATCGCGAGGTTGGCGTTGACGAGCTCCTCGAGCGAGCCGATGTCGCTCCAGTAGGCGTCGGTGTCCCAGGCGCGCACGTCCGCGCCGGCGGCGACGAGGCGGGGCAGGATCTCCGACCCGAAGTCGCTCGCCCCGCTCGCGGGGATCTCGTCCATGATCGCCCCGCTGAAGCAGTAGACGCCGACGTTGACCCGGTCCGACAGCGCGTCGCGCGGGTCGGGCTTCTCCTGGAACGCGGTCACGCGCCCGCCCGCGTCGGCCACGACGACCCCGAACCCCGTGACGTCGGGGACGCGCTTGACCGTGATCGTGGCCAGCGCGCCGGAGGCGCGGTGCGCGGCCGCAAGCGCCGCGAGGTCGATCGCGTGCAGGCCGTCGCCGCTCGTGACGAGGAAGTGGTCGTCCTCCTCGAGCAGGAACGGCAGGCACCGGCGGGTGCCGCCGGCCGTGCCCAGGAGCTCCGGCTCGATCGAGTACTCGAGCGGCAGGCCGAAGCCCGACCCGTCCCCGATCACGTCGACGATCGCCTGCGGCCGGTGGTGGAGGTTCATGACCGCGCCCGTGCAGCCGCTCGCCGCGAGGCGCTCGAGCAGGTGCGCGACGCAGGGGCGGTTGCCGACCGGCGCGATCGGCTTGGGCAGGTGCTCCGTGAGGGGACGCAGGCGCGTGCCGAGGCCGGCCGCCATGATCATCGCGCGCATGGGATCAGCCTACCCGGCCTCCGCCGGCCCGGCGCGACCTCTGCGGGCCGACCGCTGGCGGTCGGCGGCTCACCCGCCCGAGTGGGGACGGCGGCGGCCCCGCGCAGGGCGCGGCCGCCGCCGGGGTGATCGGCCTAGTGGAACTGCTCCTCCTCCGTGGACCCGATCAGGGCCAACGTGGAGCTCGCCCCGGCCGAGGCGATGGTGGAGATGAGATCGAAGTAGCCGGCGCCGACCTCGCGCTGGTGGCGGGTGGCGGTGTAGCCGTCGGCCTCCATCGCGAACTCGCGCTCCTGGAGCTCGACGTACGCGCTCATGCCGGACGCGGCGTAGCCCTTCGCCAGCTCGAACATCGACGCGTTGAGCGCGTGGAAGCCGGCCAGGGTGATGAACTGGAACTTGTAGCCCATCTCGCCGAGCTCGTGCTGGAAGGCGGCGATCTCCTCGTCGGAGAGGGCGCGCTTCCAGTTGAAGGACGGCGAGCAGTTGTACGCGAGCAGCTTGCCCGGGAACTGGGCGTGGATCGCCTCGGCGAAGCGGCGCGCCTCGTCGATGTCCGGGGTGCCGGTCTCGCACCAGATCAGGTCCGCGTACGGGGCGTAGGCGAGGCCGCGGGCGATGGCGGACTCGATGCCGCCCGTCACGCGGAAGTAGCCCTCGGGGGTGCGCTCGCCCGTCGTGAACTCCTGGTCGCGCTCGTCGACGTCGGAGGTCAGCAGCGTCGCGGCGAGCGCGTCGGTGCGGGCGACGAGGATCGTGGGCACGTCGGCGACGTCGGCCGCGAGGCGCGCGGCCTGCAGGGTGCGCACGAACTGGCTGGTCGGCACGAGCACCTTGCCGCCGAGGTGGCCGCACTTCTTCTCGGACGCGAGCTGGTCCTCGAAGTGGACGCCGGCGGCGCCCGCCTCGATCATCCCGCGCATCAGCTCGTAGGCGTTGAGCGGGCCGCCGAAGCCGGCCTCGGCGTCGGCCACGATCGGCGCGAACCAGTCGATCGACTCGTCGCCCTCCGACCAGGTGATCTGGTCGGCGCGGCTGAGCGCGTTGTTGAGGCGGCGCACCATCGCGGGCACCGAGTTGGCGGGGTAGAGCGACTGGTCGGGGTAGACCGAACCGGACAGGTTGCCGTCGGCCGCGACCTGCCAGCCGGACAGGTAGATCGCCTTGAGGCCGGCCTTCACCATCTGGACGGCCTGGCCGCCGGAGAGGGCGCCGAGGGCGTGCACGTGGTGCTCGCTGGTGATGAGGTCCCAGAGGCGGGCGGAGCCGCGCTCCGCGAGGGTGTGCCGCGGCACGACGGAGCCGCGCAGCTTGACGACCTCCTCGGCGGAGTAGACCCGCTCGATGCCCGCCCAGCGCGGGTCGGACTGCCACTTCGCCTCGAGTTCGGCGATCTGCTGATCGCGCGTCGCGCGCTCGCTCATCTTGGGGGAACCTCCGCGTCGCCGGACGGCCGTCCGGGGTGTGATCGGCAGAGGGTACGTGGCGGCTTCGATAACGTCGAATCGAAATAGATCGCAGTTTCGATTGATATCGTTTATCGAACTGTGGATTCGGGGCAGCTAGAGGCGTTCGTGCGGGTGGCGCGAGCCGGGCGGCTCGGACCGGTCGCGGCCGAGCTGTTCCTGACGCAGCCCGCGCTGACCGCGCGCCTGCAGCGCCTCGAGCGCGAGGTCGGGGGGCCGCTCTTCACGCGCTCGCGGCGCGGGATGCGCCTGACGCCGGCGGGCCGGGCGTTCCTCCCGTACGCGGAGCGCACCCTCGAGACGATCGGCGAGGGCGCCCGCCTCGTCGGCGACCTCACCGCCGCCGGCGGCGGGGCCCTCGTGATCGGGGCGCCACCGGCCATCAGCACGTACCTGCTGCCGGGCCTCCTGCGCGACCTCACGCTGCGCACGCCGGAGATGGAGCTGTCGGTCCGCGGCGGCCACTCCGACGAGGTGCTCGAGATGGTGATCCGCGACGAGGTCCAGGTCGGGCTGATTCGCGAGCTCTCCCACCCCGAGGTGGTCACGGAGCGGGTCTACGAGGACGACCTCGTCCTCGTCTGCGCCCGGGGGCACCGGCTGGCCCTGCGCGGCACCGTCACCATCGAGCAGGTCGCCGACGAGCGCCTCGTGCTCTTCGACCGGCGCTCGTCGTTCGCGGACACGGCGCTCACGCTCTTCCAGCGCGCGCGCCTGCAGCCCCGGGCCGTCCTCGAGATGGACAACTCCGAGGCCGCCGCGAGCATGGTGGAGGAGGGCCTCGGCGTCGCGCTCCTGCCCCGGACCGCGATCGGCTGGGCGCTCGCCGACGGGTCGCTGGTCGAGCTGCACCTGCTCGACACGCCGGCGATGACCCGTCCCGTCGCGCTCGTCTACCGGCGCGACACGCCGCTCAGCGCGCCCGCCGAGGCCTTCCTCGAGCTGGCCCGCGGGCTCGCCGCGCGCTAGGGCCCCGGGTTGACCAGGGGCTTGATCGCCTCCGCGAGCCACGCCGTGTAGGCCGCACGGCCGCGCCGGTTGAGGTGCGCCGAGTCGGAGTAGCCGTCCGTGTAGGCCTTCTCCCGCACCTCCAGCGGCGCCACGTAGAGGGGCGAGCCCACGAGCTCCTCGAAGCGCCCCGGCACGGACGGATCGACGAGGGGGTCGACGCGGCGCGGCACGAGCGCGAACACGACCGGCACGCCGTGCTGCTCGCCCCAGGCCCGGAACAGCCGCAGGTAGTGGAGCTCGCGCTCCCAGAGCGGGTTGTCGAAGTCCGTCGTGATCGGGTCCTGGTCCGTCCACGCCGTCCCGGGCGGGACGTGCTCGGCCTCGTCGGCGCGGATCGCGCGCGGGCGGTAGCGCCGGTCGCCGCCGGAGCAGTCGCCGTGGCGGGTGCCCGCGCGCCGGTCCGCGGGGGCGAGCGGGACGTTCCGGTCGGGCTGGCCGGTGATCAGGTACTCGACGTTGAGGTCGACCCGGCGGCGCAGCTGCTCGCCGAGGTCGCTGAGCCGCCAGTGGAGCGGCTCCGACGGGCGGGTCGAGAGGTCCGCGAGCAGCCGGTCCATGGTCACGGCGCCCGAGAAATTGCGGTAGTAGTCGTACTGGAAGGGGCTGTCCGCCATCCGGAACGTGGGCTCGGGCGGCAGCGCCACCTCCACGATCACGGCCTGCGTGATGCCCCGCTCGGCGGCGACGTCGAGCAGCTGCTGGTACATGAAGTCGGTGCCGCGGAAGGAGCGGCCCGCGTTGAGGATCGGGTGCTCCAGCTTCGGCGGGTTGAGGCCGCGGGCGAGGCCGGTGGGGGAGATGCCCCACTTCGTGCGCGAGGTGCCGAAGATGGCGATGCTGACCGGCCCGCGCGTGCGGTAGACCTGGTCGTAGAGGCAGTGGAGGTTGGCGGCGTAGCGCACCTCGGCGGCGTCGGAGCGCTCGACGAGGCGCACCAGGCCGACGCCGATCACGAGCAGCAGGGCCGCGCAGGCGGCCTGGACGAGGTGCCGACGGCGCCGGCTCATCCCGCCAGGGTCACGCGGATCCGCCCGAGCGCGTCGTCCGCGTTGCGGACGGCCTCGTCGACCGTGTCGCCGACCGCGATCGCGAAGCCCTTGCGGTCGCCGTCGACCTGCACGGGCCGGATCTCCATGCCGGGCTCGAGCCAGCACATGGCGTCGATGACGCCCGGCGCCGCTCTGACCTCGTCGAGGCCCGCCCAGGCCTGGACGGTGCCGACGGGGAGGTGGCCGGGGGTGGAGGTGAGGAAGCGGATCGCCAGCGGGCGCTCGAACTGCGGCGTCGCGATCGCGTCCGGCACCTCGGCGCCGACCGCGCTGCGCAGGACCACGTCGAGCAGGTCGACCCCGGCGCCGTAGAGGGGCACGTCGCCCATCCGCCCGCCGGGGATGCGGGAGGCGATCTCGACCATGTAGGTCTCGCCGGGCCCGCCCGCGAGGACCTGCGGGTAGGCGACCCCGTCGACGAGGCCGGTCGCCGCGATCGCCGCCGTCGCCACCTCGCGCACCGCGGCCGCGGCCGCCTCGCCGACCTGCGTCGGGAAGCGGTGCAGGGTCGCGACGCCGAACCCGACGCCCTCGGGGCGCACGCGGTCGGACAGGGACACGATCGAGACCGCGCCGCCCCGCACGACGGCCAGCACGTTGACCTCGGGCAGGTCGTGGAAGCGCTCCATGATCACGCGGCCCGTCGAGGACGCCGCGAAGGCCTCGTCGGCCCAGGCGAGGACGTCGTCGAGCGAGCCGACCTGCGCGATGCCGCGCTGGCCGCTCGAGTCGGCCGGCTTGATCACGGCCGGGAAGCCGATCTCGCCGGCCAGGGCGACGAGCTCGTCGCGCGACCCGGCGCTGCCGAAGGCGGGCTGGGGCACGCCGGCCTCCCGGAAGCGCTCCCGCATCGCCACCTTGTCGGTCATCAGCTGCGCGGTCCGCCGGCCGATCGACGGCAGGCCCGCGTCCTCGGCGACGGCCGCGACCTGCGGCACGGCGCGGTCGGAGGCCACGGTCATCACCCCGTCGACGGCCTCCTCGCGCGCGATCCGCACGAGGTCCCCATGGGCGCTCGCCGCGTGGCCGGCGTCGGCGATCGCGAGGCCGGGGGCGTCCGCGCGGGCGTCGACGGCGACGACGCGGTAGCCGAACTCCTCGCGGACGCGGCGGATGTAGGGCACCTGGTGGCGCCCGGCGCCGATGAAGAGGACCGCAGGCATCGTCCGCTCAGAATCTACCGGACGGTATGCTCACCGCGATGGCCGTCGTCGACGTCGCGATCCATCCCGACGCGCCCGCGCCGGCCGACGTCGTGGTCGTGGTCGACACGGTGCGCGCGACCACGACGATCGCGCACGCCTTCGCCGGCGGCTACCGCCGCGTGATCTGCGTCCCCGACCCCGAGGCGGCGCACGCGGAGGCCGCGCGGATCGGCCCCGGCGCCGTCCTCGCCGGCGAGGACAAGGGCGCCCGCATCCCCGGCTTCGCGCTCGGCAACTCGCCGACGGAGTTCTCGCCGGCGCAGGGCGACGACGTGGTCTTCGTGACCCGCAACGGCGTGCAGGCGATCCTCGCGGCCAGCCGCGAGGCCGGCACCGTGCTCTGCGGCGCGCTGGTCAACCTGGAGGCCGTGGCCCGCGCGGTGCGGCCCCACCTCGACCGCGGCGAGTCCCTGGTGGTCCGCTGCGCGGGCACCCGCGGGGCCGTCGCCGTCGAGGACTGCTACACCGCGGGGTGCCTGATCGACCTGCTCGGCGACGGCCTCGAGCTGACCGACGGCGCCCGCGTGGCCCGGGCGGTGGCCCGCGGCTACGCGACGCCGCTGGACTGCCTGCGCGAGGCGCAGTCGACGCGCAACATCACGCCCCTCGGCCACGGCCCGGACGTCGAGATCGCGGCGCGGATCGGCATCCTCGACCTCGTCCCGCGGGTCGTCGAGGCCGCGGACGGGCGGGTCGTCCTGCAGGTCGCCTGAGTCCGGCCGCCGCCCTACGCTGTGGGCATGGCGAGCCACACGCTCGAGGTCGGCCTGCGCGGCACCCGCAACTACGTCCAGGGGTCGCAGATCCTCGCCCGCACGGCGGAGATCGTCGCCCGCGACCACCCCGGCGCCGTGCTCGCCTCGGCCAAGTTCACGCGCATCACGCTGCTCGGCGTGGAGCTCGTGCTCGGCGAGGGCGACGCCCCGTCCGGCGGCGAGGAGATCGGGCGCGGCCAGCTCCTGGCGGGCGACGAGCGGCTCCCGGTGCGCTGGTTCGAGGTCCCGGGCCCGGAGGCGCCCCGCATCGAGGACGTGCCGGGCGCCACCTCGGGGCTCGCCCCCGACGGCGCCGGCGGCGGCCGCGCCGACTTCGCGATCGCCGGCAGCTTCGAGTCGTACCTCGCGGCCGTGATCGAGTGCGTGAAGGCGCTCCACGCCCACCGCGGCGAGCGGGTCTCCGACATCTGGTTCACGGCGCTCGTCGGCGCGCGCTTGCCGGTCGCGCCGACCTACCCGACGGCGGGGTCGCTGGCCGTCGATCTGAAGATCGAGCGGATGGTCGAGGGGCGCCTGCAGACGCTCAGCGTCGTCGAGACGACGGGCGCTGGCGCGCCGCCCGCGTACCAGATCTGCTTCTCTTGCATCATCGGGGACTAGACGAACGGCACCACGGGAAACGGGGGGATCCATGACACGCGAAGAGGCGCTCGCCGCCATCACCAAGGCCCTGACCGAGACGGTCGGATCGGTCGACGGGGACGTCACCGAGGACACGGACCTCGTGTCCGACGGCATGCTCGACTCGCTGGACTCGATGACGTTCCTGTTCGAGCTGGAGAACGGCCTCGGCACGAAGCTCGAGGCGATCGACGAGACCTACGAGGACTTCCGCGTCGGGGCCCTCGTGGACATCGTGGTCCAGGCGACCGCGTGACCCGGGCAGGCCGGGCGGCCGGGTAGGGGCGACGGGGCGGGGGCGTGCTCGCCAGCATCCAGATCCTCGTGCTCGTCACCGTGACGGCGAGCCTCGTCTACTGGCTGCTCCCCGCCGGCTGGATCGAGGGGCGGCGCGCCGTCCTGCTCGTCGTCTCCGGCGTGCTGATCTACATCTGGAGCCCCGAGACGCTCCTGATCGCCGTGCTGACGGCGCTGCTCGCGTGGCTCCTGTACGCGCTCACGTGGCGGCACCCCCGCTACGGCTGGCTGCCCTGGCTGATCGTGCTGCCGCTCGTCGTCAACGCGATCGTGCCCCTGTCCGACCTGATCCCGCTGCCCGTCGGCAGCCCGCGCAGCCCGCTGCTCACGAACCTGGCGACGCTCGGCCTGTCCTTCTACACCTTCAAGCTCTACATCTCGATCAAGCAGGGCCTCAAGCTCGGGCGGCTGCCGTTCCGCGAGGTCATCACCACGACGCTGTTCTACCCGGCCTTCCCGATGGGCCCGATCGACGGCTCCCAGAAGTTCGACCGCGAGGCCCTCTCGCGCGACCCCGACGTGCGCCGCTGGGTGATGGGCGTCGGCCGCATCGGCATCGGCGTCGTGAAGGTGTTCGTGCTCGGCGCCTGGGTCAAGGGCACGCTCTCCGTCGAGCTCTTCGGCGTGCCGATGGAGGGCGTCTACGCCGAGGGCTGGCCGACGCCCCTGCACGCGCTCGCCTTCGCGTTCGTGTCGTTCCTCTACCTGTACGTCAACTTCTCGGGCTTCACGGACATCGCGATCGGCGCGGGCTGGATGTTCAACTTGGATCTGACCGAGAACTTCCGCTTCCCGCTGATCGCCCACTCGATCCAGAACTTCTGGCAGCGCTGGCACCTGTCGCTGTCGAGGTTCATCACCGCGTACATGTTCAAGCCGATGCTGCGGCGCACCGGGCGCACGACCCTGTCGCTCGTCGTCACCTTCACCCTGATCGGCCTCTGGCACGAGGTCTCCGTCGGCTACCTCCTGTGGGGCCTCG
The DNA here is from genome assembly GCA_903873565.1 of uncultured Actinomycetes bacterium. Lineage (GTDB taxonomy): Bacteria > Actinomycetota > Thermoleophilia > Gaiellales > F1-60-MAGs149 > F1-60-MAGs149. The sequence goes on along the minus strand of CAIQOY010000019.1, from coordinate 2,440 downwards.
GCCACGGCACCGCGCTCGCCCTGACCACCTGGTACCGCGGGCTCGGCCGGGCCAGGCTGCCCCTGCCCGGCCCCGTCCGCACCGTCGGCGGCATCGTCGTCACGCTCACGCTCGTCAGCATCCTCAGCACCATCGCCAACCAGCCGTCGAACCGCGATCTCGCGCGGTACGTCGCATCATTCGTGGGAGTGCACCTGTGAACCGGAACCCCGACACCCCGCCTGCCTTCGGCCAGACCGCGCACGAGCTCGGCCAGGCGGTGGCAGCATGGGTCGTGGCGCACCAGCTGCTCGTCTACGTGGTCCTCGGCATCGTCGCCTGGATCCTGGTCGCCCTCAACTACCCGCTCGAGTCGCTGACCCCGGTCTACGCCAACTACTAGGGAGCCGATGAGCCCCCGCCGCCGCCGTCTGATCCAGCTCGTCTGCGCCCTCGCCCTGCTCGCGGGGCTCGGCGGGGTGTTCGCGCTCGTGGCGTGGTCCGACCAGCCGCAGGTGCGCTACGCGTCCCTGCGCTGCATCTACCGCGAGATCTACTGGGAGCGAGGCCCGGTGGACGTGGTCGTGGTCGGCACCTCGCGCACGAAGTGGGGCGTCTCGCCGGAGGCCGTGTCCGCGGCCCTGGACCCCGGCGCCGACCCGCCGGCGGTGGTCCTCAACGTGTCGCGCAGCTGGCGCGGCACCAACCAGATGCTGCAGCAGCTCGTCGACGTCCAGGCCGAGCGCGGCATCGCGAAGGCGATCGTCGTCGAGTACTCGCGGGAGGGCGACGTCGTGGCCACCTCCCGTCGCTACTACGACTACTACCCCGACCACGCGGCCGTGGTGCCGCTGTCCACCTTCGGCGAGGATCACGCGTTCAAGCCGCGCGAGCCCGCCTATCTCCTGGCCCGCGACCTGCTCGACCTCGGCCAGCAGCGCGTCGACTACGCGCTCGACCGGCTGCTGACGGGCAAGGCCGACAAGAACCGCGTGATCCCGGTCGGCGAGCGCCCCGCGGGCGACTCCGGCGGCTGCACCGGCAAGGACCGCCCGCTGCGCCAGCAGGCGCTCGACGACTGGGCGGCGCGCACCACGGACCGGCTCGGCCCCTGGGAGGAGCGGGAGCCGGTCGGCTACCCGATGGGCGCGATCAACAACGACGCCCAGCGCGAGTCGATCCGCCGCATCGTCGCCTTCGGGGCGGAGCACGGGATCGACGTCTACTTCGTGCTGATGCCGCGCTACTACGACTCGCCGACGAAGCAGGAGTACCTCGACCGCTTCGAGCGCGAGTTCGGGGCGCCCCTCCTGGCGCCGCCCAAGGAGGTGCTGCGCGAGCTCAACGACGAGGGCTACTCCGATCCCAACCACCTCTGGGAGAAGGGCCGTCTGGCCTACTCGGAGTGGCTCGGCGGCGAGATCGCCCGCCGCTCGGGCGGCTAGAAGCGCCCGCGCCGGCCCCGCTCGAGCGGGGAGTAGGCGTCGACGGTGACGTGGGCGCAGAAGGTGCGCCGCTCGGCGGGCGCCTGCCGCGCCACGAAGAAGCGGCGGTACGTCCCGTCGACGCAGTCGTTGCCGCGGCCCCACATCACGTGGGCCCCGCCGCGCGTGGTCAGGAGGTAGCCGTCGGCGAGCCGCTCGAAGACGGCGCGCGCCTGGCTGACCGGGGTGATCGGGTCGGCGGTCGCGTTGGCGACCAGCACGGGCACGCCCGCGAGCGCCAGCGGCGCGGGGCGCTCGGGGCCGGGCTCGGGGGCGGGCCACCAGACGCAGGCGTAGTCGCTGAGCGCGGCCTGCCAGCCGATCAGCGGGTACTGCGCGCCCACGGCATCGGCGCCCGCGAGGAAGGCCGTGCTGCGCTCGGCGTCGGTGCCGTCGTAGTAGCGGTAGTCGCGGCAGTCGACGCCGAAGTAGACCGCGTCCGACCAGGCCGGGTCGGGGGTCGGCTTGAGCGACTGCGGGTCGATTCCCGCGTTGATGTAGGCGGTCTCGAGCAGCGGCCAGCGGTCGCCCCGGCGCGCGTCGGCCAGGGCCCGCAGGAGGGACGCGCGGCCGCCCGGGCTGTAGAGGGAGGAGCTGACGGCGATGCCGAGCAGGTCGCGGGTGAGCGCGCGCGTGGCGGCCGGCTTGGAGCCCGGGACGCGCACGGGCAGGGGGCCGCGGTCGAGCCGCGCGAGCAGCAGCTGGTAGTAGCCGAGCGGGTCGCCGCCGAAGTCGCGGCGGCAGCCGGTCCGGGTCGCGCAGATGCGGAGGGTGTCGGTCAGGACCCGCTCGAAGCTCGCCGCCGCGCTGGCCCAGAACTGGGGCCCCGTGAGGGTGAGGTCGACGACGCCGTCGATCGCCATCCGCCGCACCGCGTCGGGGTGCGCGGCCGCGTAGGTCTGCACGTACTGGGTGCCGTACGACTCGCCGTACAGGTACAGGCCGGGCCCGTCGAGGGCGAGGCGCAGGTCCTCGAG
>CAIQOY010000018.1 GCA_903873565.1 uncultured Actinomycetes bacterium | reverse complement strand
CCCTTGGGCTTGGTGCGGTAGTTGGGGCCGATCATCGCCGCCTGGTCGCGCAGGGCCTGGGCCTGCTCGGCGGAGAAGCCGGTGCCCCACTTCATGGTCCGGGGGTCGTAGTCGGGGGCGCCGAAGCGGAACGTCGGGCCCTGGATCTCGACCTGCACGACGGGCACGAGCCCCGGCCCGATCGCGGTCAGCCGGTAGAGCCCATCTCGCGCGATGCCCGTCCTGCCGCGCGAGCCGCCCTTCTTCGAGAGCTCGTAGCAGAAGGTGCCGTTCGGGGGCTGGGTGAGGACGCCCATGACCCGTCGCCAGCCGGGGCCGTAGTCCGAGTCGAAGGTGTCGATGTAGACGTTGCGACCGTACGTCGTCGTCGGCGCCCCGAAGCGATCGCCGGGGCCGTAGACGCCGTAGCCGCTGTAGGTGAGCGAGCCGTAGAGGACGGGGTAGTGCTGGCCCTTGAGGTAGCCCTGGTAGCCGCCCGGGCTGAACTTCGACCAGCGGCTGTAGGCGAGCAGCCGCGCGTACCCGTCGAAGGCCTGCTCCCCGAGCGGCGGCAGGACGAACGCCGGCACCGTCGCCGGCGCGTCCGCGTGCGCCCACGAGGGGCGCCCGGCGGCCGCCTTGTCATCCGTCCACGTCGAGACGTACACGGTCCGCCCGTTGTCGCCGGCCACGCCGCCGAAATCCGGCACCTTCTTCGCCACCAGCTGCACGATCCACGTCCGCGTCCACTGGCTCTCGGCCACCTCGCAGTGGGCGACCCTGCTCCCGAACGACGGCAGCGAGACTTGCGCCGCGCGGCGCCACAGACACGGCCTCGTCGCGGTGTCCGGCTGCGTGGCGGCGATCGCGTCGACCGGCGCGATGACCCGGGTGCCCCCGTAGGAGACCCTGGCCTCGCGGGCCCCCGGGTCGGGGCCGTAGACGGCGACGCTGCGCTGAATCCCGTCCATGCCGCGGAAGCCGATCACCAGGATCGAGCGCCGATCGCGTTTGGCGACCGCGGGGGCGCCGGCGATCACCCGGGTGCCGCGCCCGGCGCTGCAGGGCTCCAGCGCCGGCTGGACCTCCGGGGTGATGAGTCGGGTCCCGAGCTCCTCGGCCGCGCCGGTGCACGGGTAGATCACGTCGACCGTGACCGGCCAGGCCGGGTTGGCGGTGCCGACGTCCTGCGCGCCCCACGCGCCTCCCGCCGCGAGCGCGAGCAGGACGAGCGGTCCAAGCAGGATCGTCAGTCGGCGTGCGGGGGACACGGATTGATCATAGGCCCCGGCCGTCCGGCCGGGGGCGGCCTCAGGACATCGGGATCTGGCGCAGGATGTGCGGCTCGACCCGGTCGAAGATCTCCTCGAGCGACTCGCCGGTGATCGTGAGGCCGTGGTTCTTGAGGCCGATGATCGCGTGGCCCGGGTCGGGCTGGACGCGGACGAGGTCTGCGACGGCGTCGGCCAGCTCGGCCGTGCCGCACGGGTAGTTGATCTCGGTGGCGTCGACGCCCTCGACCCACGCGTGCACGTGGATGATCGCCCCGACGCTCGGGTGCTCCATGTAGATCTTCCAGTGCTCGATCGCGTCGACGGAGACGCGGCGGGGCTCGATGCCCGGCGGCACCGACATCACCATCGCCTGCGCGGCCTGGTCGTAGCCGGTCACGAGCAGCATGTCGCGGCCGATCTCCTGCAGGTTCGACTTGTCGACGCCCGACGCGCTCATCCAGAAGCGGGTCGCGTCCTTGCGCGCCGACAGGTTGCCGTAGGAGAGGCCGCCGATCGAGTAGAGCCGCATGACGTGGTCGAGGTCGCGCTTGTCGAGGTAGTCCTGGATCGGGAACGGCGCCGGCAGCAGGTCGAGCGCGTCGAGCCGCTGGCCCGCGCGCGTCAGGCTCTCCGTCACCTCGTCGCCGTCCCACAGCTCGGGCTCGAGGTCCGGGTTCCAGATGTTGTCGATCACGAGGTGGCTCTCGGCGAGCGGCGCGAGCCGCTCGGCCACGTTCGCGAAGAAGGCGTCGTCGCCGGTGTCACGGATCGCGTAGTTGCCCTGCTCCATGGTGCCGAAGCGCGCCTCGACGCCGGGGACGACGCGGACGGAGACGTTCGACAGCGCCCGCACGAGGACGGGGTAGTAGTCGCTGATCGCCTCCTTGAAGTCGGCCGGCGGCGCCTCGCCCTCGTAGATCGCGGCGCAGAACGTGGTCTTGTTCTCGCGGCGGTACGGGCGCACGTTGTCGCGGTCGACGAAGTTGCAGACGAGGTTCGCGGTGGCGAGGTCGTCGGTGCGCTCGTACCCCCGGGCCTCGAGGGCGGCGCTGAGCCGCTCGGCGAACGGGGCGAGGGAGCCGGAGACCGCTCCGTGGAAGGCGAATCGCATACGCGTGAGGGTAGCAGCCGGGCGTGGGCCGACCTCCGGCGACGCTCCGCGGCGGCCCGTGCGCTACCCTACGGGCAGTGCGGTGCCGTCGGGCGCCGCGAATCCCACCCCGGGCAGCCGACCTCGGTCGCGCCGTCACCCGGAGCGGGTTGGAGGCGTTGATGCTCGAAGCCGGCTCGTCGGCGACAGGCACAGGGTTCGTGGATACGGCGGGTGGCCCGCCGCTCGACGACGTGGAGCGCTGGATTGGCGAGCGCATCCTCGCGCCGGGCGACGAGGGCGGGATCCGGGCGGGCACGCTGTGGGCGGGCGCGTACCTGGACGCCGTCGAGGAGATGGCCCAGGGCCTCGCCTCGCCGTCGCCCGAGTACCGCCGTCGCTACGCGCTCCCGCTCGGCCTGCAGCGGATGCTGGCCGAGGACGAGCCGCACCTGCAGTCGGGGCTCGCCCTGCGCCCCCACCAGGTCGACGCCCTCGCCGGCATGCTGGCGGCGCTGGTCGGCGACTTCGAGCGCGCTGACGAGGCCGATGGCGCCGACGAGGCCGACGAGGCCGAGGCGCGCATCGCGGACGAGTCGACGGCGGTCGTCGGCGAGTCGGAGGACGGCGACGACGACGACGAGGACGAGGACGACGACGAGGACGAGGGCGAGGACGACGACGAGGCCGGAGACGAGGAGGAGGTCGCGCCGCGCGTCGCGCCCGCCGACGCGGGCAGCCTCCACATCGACCTCGCGCTGCCCGACGCGGACGACGAGGACGACGACGAGGACGACGACGCGACCGGCGAGGTCGAGCTCGACGACCCGGGCGCCGTCCGCCGCTACCGCTTCAAGCACCCGACGGCCTCCGGCAAGACCGTCGCCGCCGCGGCCTTCGTCGACGCCGCGCGGATCACGGGGGTCCTGATCCTCACCCACCGGCGCCTGCTCGTCGACCAGTTCGTCCGCGACCTGACCGAGCAGGGCTACGCGCACCGCATCAAGGAGCCCGTGCTCGGCAAGGCCAAGGCGCCGGCCGTGCCGCCGATCTCGATCGAGACCTACGCCTGGTTCATCAAGAACGCCGACCGCCTCAACCGCGACGTCTACGGCGTGATCCTCTGCGACGAGGCGCACACCGCCCTCGGCGACCGCACCTCCGCCGCGATCCGCCGCGTCGACACGCCGACCTACATCGGCATGACCGCGACCGACCAGCTCCTGCAGAAGCACGTCGGCGACGTCTTCCCCGCGGAGATCGCCGACTTCCCGCTGGCCGAGGCCGTCCTCTCCGGCGTGGTCGCGCCGCTGCGCGCCGTGCGCGTGCCGCCGGGCGCCTCGCTCAAGCGCGTCCGCATCGTCGGCGGCGACTACGACCAGGCGGAGCTCGCCGAGGCGCTCGACCACGACGCCGTCAACATGGCCGCCGCCATGTACTACCTCGACATGTTCGGGCAGCGCCCGGGCATCGTCTACGCCGCGGGCGTCGACCACGCGGGGCGCGTCGCCGCCGCGATGCGCGCCGTCGGCCTCAAGGCCGCCGCGGTCTCCGGCCGCACGCCGCCGCGCGAGCTGGCCGAGACCCTCGCGGGCTACGAGCGCGGCGAGGTCAACGTGCTCGTCAACGCGCAGCTCCTCGCCGAGGGCTGGAACGCGCCGCGCGCCACCGTCTGCATGCACCTCGCGCCGACCGCGTCGCGCCGCGTCTACCAGCAGCGCGTCGGCCGCGTGATGCGCCTGCACCGCCGCAAGGAGGCCGGCGTGGTGGTCGACTTCGCCGAGGCCGCCGCCCCGCACACCGACCGCACGATCACGCTGCACTCGCTGCTCGACGTCGACGTCTTCCAGCCCGGGGCCCTGGTCACGCCGCGCCCGCCGCGCGTCCGCCGCCGCTGGCGCCGGCTGCCCAAGGCCCTCGTGCGCGAGGCGCCGTGGCTCGTGCCCGTCACGCCCGACCCGGCGCGGCGCGCCCAGGTCATCCGCGACAACTGGAAGACCGTCGCCGTCGACCGCCTGCCGCTCGACGAGCAGGAGCTCTGGGCCGAGCACGCCGCGGAGCGCGCGCAGCCGAAGGACCTTGGCAAGCTCGCCCGGGTGCTCGTCGCGGTTCCGCGGGAGGCCCGCCTGCGCTTCTTCGCCAAGTGCGCCGCCGAGAACCGCCACCGCCAGCTG
>CAIQOY010000017.1 GCA_903873565.1 uncultured Actinomycetes bacterium | reverse complement strand
CGCGCGGGGCTCTTCGACGTCTCGCACATGGGGCAGATCGAGGTCACGGGCTCCGGCGCCGAGGCGCTCCTGCGCAAGGCCCTGGCCAGCGACATCGACCGGATCGAGGAGGGGCGGGCGCAGTACTCCTTCCTGCTCAACGACAAGGGCGGGATCATCGACGACCTGATCGTCTACCGGCTGCCCGGGGGGCGCTGGCTGCTCGTGGTCAACGCGGGCAACACCCAGGCCGACTTCGCGCACCTGAAGGCGCTCAAGCAGCGCGGGGCGACGCTCCGCGACGCCAGCGCGGAGACCGCGATGCTGGCCCTGCAGGGCCCCGTCGCGCTCGAGCTCCTCGCCGACATCTGGCCGAAGAAGACCCCGGGCCCCGACACCATCCCCGTGTTCGGCTGCGTCGAGCGGGTCGTCGCCGGCGTGCCGTGCCTCGTGGCCCGCACGGGCTACACGGGCGAGCCCGGCGTCGAGCTGATGTGCGCGGCCGACCGCGCCGGCGACCTCTGGGACGGCATCCTCGCGCGCCGCGAGCACGGCGTCGTGCCGAGCGGCCTCGGCGCGCGCGACACGCTGCGCCTCGAGATGGGCTACCCGCTGCACGGGCACGACATCGACCCCAAGACGACCCCGATCGAGGCCGGCCTCGGCCGCTTCGTGCACCTCGGCCGGCCGTTCGTCGGCAGCGCGGTGCTCGAGCGCCAGGTGCAGAAGGGCGTCAAGCGCCGCCTGACCGGCCTGCGCCTGATGGACCGCGCGATCCCGCGCGAGGGCTACCCCGTCCTGCACGAGGGGGCCAAGGTGGGCGCGGTCACCAGCGGCACCCTGTCGCCGAGCATCGACCGGGGCATCGGCCTCGCCTACGTCCCGCCGGAGCTCGCCGAGCCCGGTGCCATCCTGCAGATCGACATCCGCGGCCGCGAGCGCGACGCCGAGGTCGTTCCCCTGCCGTTCTACAAGAAGGAGAGCTGAGCACATGCCCGCCGAGGAGAGTTACCCCGAGGACCTGCGCTACCACCGCGACCACGACTGGGTCCGGGTCGACGGGGACGAGGCGGTGTTCGGCATCACCTGGCATGCGCAGGACGCGCTCGGCGAGGTCGTCTACTTCGAGCCCCCGGCCGTCGGCGCGACGGTGGCGGCGGACGGCTCGTACGGCTCCCTCGAGTCCGTCAAAGCCGTCTCCGACGTGATCGCGCCCCTGGCGGGCACGGTGACGGCGGTCAACGACCGCGTGGTCGAGTCGCCCGAGCTGGTCAACGAGGACCCCTACGGCGACGGCTGGCTGATCCGGGTCACGCTCGACGACCCGTCGTCGGTCGAGTCCCTGCTCGACGCCGCGGCCTACCGCGCCCTGCTCTGATCCGACGCGGGGCGCGGCCCCGTGCGACGATGGGGGCCTGATGGACGAGCGCGAGGGGTCCTGCCGGCGCTGCCGGGTCTACTGCGACTGGGTCGTCGACCCGCTCGGCTGCCTCGGCTGCGCGCGGCTGTACGCCTACGACGCCAGAGACGGGCGCCGCTACGTCGGCTGCGTGGAGGGCGTGCACGGGGCGGAGGTCGATCTCGCTGTGCTCGAGGCCTGCCGCGACGAGGGCCGGCCGTTCGGCGGCATCCGCGCCCTGCGCGCGCCCCTGGCCGTCTGCGCCGCGCAGGTGGAGCGGGCCTACCCGCGACGCGAGCCGGAGAT
>CAIQOY010000016.1 GCA_903873565.1 uncultured Actinomycetes bacterium | reverse complement strand
TGGCCTACCCCGACCGGATGCTCGTCCTCGACGTCGAGGTCGCCCACTGGGGCGACCCGGCCTTCGACGTCGCCTTCTGCCTCAACCACCTCTGCCTGAAGGCCCTGCACCTGCCGCGCCAGCGCGCGCCCCTCGTGGCCCTGGCCCGCGCCCTGCACGGGGCCCACGCCGAGGCGGCGCCGGGCCTCGCCGACGAGCCGGCCGTCGTCGCCGAGCTCGGGATCCTGATGGTGGCCCGCGTCGACGGCAAGTCGCCGGCCGAGTACCTCGACGCCCGCTCGCAGGGCCTCGCCCGAGCGATCGGTCGCGCGCTGATCCTCGACCCGCCGGCGACCGTGCCGGCCGCGCTCGCGCGCGTGGAGGCGGCGGCATGAGCCGGATCCGCGAGGTGCGCGCCTTCGAGATCCTCGACTCCAGGGGGCGGCCCACGCTGGAGGCCGAGGTCGCGCTCGACGACGGCACGCGGGCCCGGGCCAGCGTGCCGTCCGGCGCCTCGACCGGGCGCCACGAGGCGCTCGAGCTGCGCGACGGCGACGCGGCCCGCTACGGCGGTCGCGGCGTGCTGCGCGCGGCGGCGCACGTCTCCGGGGAGATCGCGGATCGCCTGCGCGGGATGGAGGCGGCCGACCAGGCCGCGATCGACGGCGCGCTGGTCGCGCTCGACGGCACGCCGGAGCGCTCGCGCCTCGGCGGCAACGCGCTCCTCGCCGCCTCGGTGGCCTGCGCGCGCGCCGGCGCCGCCAGCGAGGGCCTGCCGCTCTGGCGGCACCTGGGCGGGGCCGAGCGCGCGCCCCTGCCGCGGCCGATGGTGAACGCGCTCTCGGGCGGCCTGCATGCGGGGCGCGCGGTCGACCTCCAGGACTACCTCGCGATCCCGCTCAGCGCCGGGACCTTCCCGCAGGCGATCGAGGACGTCTCGCGCGTCCTCGCCGCGCTGGCCGTCGAGCTCGCCGAGCTCGGCCAGACGCTCCTGCGCGCCGACGAGGGCGGCTTCGCCGCCTTCGGGTCGAACGAGGACGGCCTGATCATCCTGACCCGGGCGATCGAGCGGGCCGGCCTCGAGCCCGGGCGCGACGTGGCGATCGGCCTCGACGTGGCCGCGAGCCACTTCGCGACGGCCGCGGGCTATCGGCTGGCCGCCGACGACCAGGCCCTCGACGCCGCGGCGTGGGGCGAGCGCCTCGCCGACTGGACCCGCCGCTACCCGGTGGTGTCGGTGGAGGACCCGTTCGGCGAGGACGACTGGGCGGCGTGGCCGGGCTTCACGGCCGCCGTCGGGGACCGCGTGCAGGTGGTCGGCGACGACCTGCTCTGCACGCAGCTCGACCGGGTCGAGCGCGCGATCGACGAGCGCGCGGCGAACGCGGTGCTCGTGAAGGCCAACCAGGTCGGCACGCTGACCGAGGCGCTGGCGGTGGCCGCCCGCGCCCGTGCGGCGGGCTGGCGGGCGGTGGTCTCGGCGCGCTCGGGGGAGACGGAGGACGACTGGCTGGCCGACCTCGCGATCGCCGCGGGCCCGGCTCAGCTCAAGGTCGGCTCGCTGACCCAGTCCGAGCGCCTCGCGAAGTACAACCGGCTCCTGCGGGAGAGCGCCGTCCGCGCGGACGGCGGGCGCCTGGAGCGCTGGGGGGACGCCTAGGCCCCCGCGCGGGCCCGTGGGCTCCGCGCGGGGGCGAGAGGCGGTGCGTCAGGCCGCGGCGTGCGAGCGGGAGCCGCTCTTGACGCCCATGACGAGGACGATGCCGAAGCCGACCTTGGCCAGCACGTCGATGACGGCGAAGACCAGGATCTCGCCGGTCAGGCCGATCGCGCCGGTGCCCTCGGTGCCGAGGACCCAGAGGATCGGGTAGATGAACCAGAGGACCGTGAGGATCCCCAGGAGCCGCGTGTAGAGCGGCGTCATCTTCGCATCCAGGTGCTGCTTGACCGGGCCGAACAGGCCCCACAGCACGAGCAGGAAGAAGACGCAGCTGATGATGTACCAGATCCAGCGATCGCCGCTCTCGCCGCGCAGCGAGGCGACGAGGCCGGTCGCGATCATCAGGACGTCGGCGCCGAGCACCCAGCCGATCAGGCCGTTGCGGGTGCGGCCGGCCTCGCCGCCGCCGGTGGCGGGGGCGAGCCCGATCGTGAGCAGGCCGAGCAGGAGCAGCGGCGTGGTCACGAGCCAGTCGATGTAGCGGGCGTAGTAGACAGGCTGGTCATCGACCATCCAGACGCCGGTGCCCGTGGCCATCGCGAGGTACGCGCACGCGGCGATCGCGCACACGAAGAAGCTCGCGGTGACGTGGTGCCGCTCGTGATTCGGCAGGCTGAAGCCGATCGCGGCGATGATCACGGCACCCGCGGCCATGCCGGCGGTGCCGAGCCACAGGATCAGTTCCTGCGACGAGGTCAATTCCATGGTGGCGCTCCCCTTGCTCTGTCCCCGCCGGAACGATTCCGGCGTTTCCAAACAGATTCGCAACATCTGTCCCGAATGATCTAACGGGTTCTCGTCATGAGACGGACGGGTCGTGCCGAGCGCGGGCTGGCTCCGTCCCCGGGCGGGGCCCGTATCCTGCCCGACGTGGAGCGCTACGAGCCCGACGCGATCGAGGCCCGCTGGCAGGCCGTCTGGGCCGCCGAGCGGGCGTTCGAGACCCCGAACCCCGCCGATCCCGCGACGGACGACCGCCCGCGCGCCTACGTGCTGGAGATGCTCCCGTACCCCTCGGGCGACCTGCACATGGGGCACGTCACCAACTACACGATGGGCGACGTCGTCTCGCACTTCCGGCGGCGCACCGGCTTCCGGGTCCTGCACCCGATGGGCTACGACTCGTTCGGGCTGCCCGCGGAGAACGCGGCGATCAAGACGGGCGGGAAGCCCGCCGAGGTGACGGCGCGCAACATCGCCCGCATCCGCGAGCAGATGCTGCGCATGGGCTGGTCGATCGACTGGAGCCGCGAGCTCGCCACGTCCGATCCGGAGTACTACCGCTGGACGCAGTGGATCTTCCTGGCATCATCGAGGGTGCTCATCTCAATAAGGGACTAGGCATCGAATTCCTTCAGCACGCCGAGAGAACTAAGGTTAGTCTTCTTAAATTATATTTGGGGGGATAGGCATTGCTCTTTGTAGTGGATGGGACAGTGGGCGCTACAGATGATGATCAGAGGTCGCCGGATAGAGACTACCTGACGCTGCTGAATGAATTGAAACACTATAACAATGGCTAGCTTCTGCTCAAACCAG
>CAIQOY010000015.1 GCA_903873565.1 uncultured Actinomycetes bacterium | reverse complement strand
CGCACCAACCTCGACCAGTCCGAGGACGCCAAGGAGCACGCCTGGTACGAGCAGGCGTCGCGCGGCGACGCGATCTGGTCCACCGCCGTCGTCCTGCAGTGGGGCGGCTGGGAGAAGCAGGCCGCGATCGACACGGTCGAGCTCCTGGCGCAGGTGCCGCAGACGACGGGCCCGCAGCATGACGCGATCCAGCGCGCGTTCGACTTCATCGGGATGCCGTACATCTGGGGCGGCACCTCCGAGCAGCCGCAGATCCTGTTCGGCGCGAATACGGCCGGCGGGTTCGACTGCTCGGGCTTCACGTGGCGGGTGCTCGCGCTCGACCCGACCTCGCCCAAGCACGCCGCGAAGAACTTCGGCGGCCGCACCACCTTCGAGATGGCCCGCACGGCCAAGCCCGAGCAGCGCCTGCCGCGCGAGGCCGTGCAGCCCGCCGACATCCTGCTGCTCGGCCCCGGGGGCCTCACCGCGCAGTCCGGGGCCATCGGCCACACCGGCATGGCGATCTCGCCGCAGCTCATGATCCACTCGTCCGGTCAGGGCGTGGCGCTGGTCCGCTGGGACGAGGGCTACTACTTCGACCGCTTCGCCTTCGGCAAGCGGATCCTCTAGGCCCGTCCGTGCTGCCGCGGGGCGCTAGGCCCCGTGGCAGCGCTTGTACTTGAGGCCCGACCCGCAGGGGCAGGGCTCGTTGCGCCCGACCTTCGCGCCGCCGAAGCGCGCGTCGAGGCTCGGCAGCTCGTCGACCGGCGTGGAGACGGGCCCGACATCGGTGGCCGCGCGGATCCGCTCCAGCTCCAGCACGTCGTCGTGGTCGAGCGTGAGGACCGTCTCGACGGGATCGGGGTGCGCGACCGGGCGCGGGGGATCGCCCGCGGCGAGCCCGAGCCCCTCGAGGAGCGCGAGGGCCTCGTCGGCGTCGAGGTCGCTCGGGACGGCCGGCACGTCGAGCCGGGAGGGCGCGACGAGCCGGAAGCGCTCCCACGCCACGAGGTCGGCGGGGTCCTGCGGGCCGAGCAGCGCGGCGAGGGCGCGCCGGCGTCGCGCGTCGGTTCCGTCGAGCGCCGCGAGCACGTCCATCAGGCGCGGCGGCAGCCACTGCGTCCAGCCGAGATCCACGCGCGCAGCCTAGCGGCGTCGGGTACGCTGGCGCCCTCGGACCGGAAGGAGGGGGAGCCATGGCGGATGCCGATCTGGACCAGATCCTCGACAGCGTCGAGGAGCTCAGGGAGCGCACGCAGGTCGTGGAGCTGACGGGCGGGCTGACCAACCACAACTACCGCGTGGACGCGCCCGGCGGGTCCTACGTGGTGCGCATCTCCGACCCCGACACGGGCCTTCTGGCCATCGACCGCCAGAACGAGTACGAGAACACCGTGGCGGCGGCCGAGGCCGGCGTCGGCGCCCGCGTCGTCGCCTACCGCCCCGAGCACACCATGCTGGTGCTCGAGTTCCTGGACGGCATGGAGACGATGTCCAAGGAGGCCATGCAGCGGGGCGACCGCCTCGCCGAGGCCGCCGACGCGGTCCGGCGCCTGCACGCCGGGCCGGCCTTCCGCGACCGCTTCGACATGTTCCGGATCCAGGCGGGCTACCGCGCGGTCTGCGCCGAGCGCGGGTTCGCGCTGCCCGACCGCTACGACGACTTCGCCGCGCAGGTGCGCCGGCTCGAGGAGGCGATGCGCGTCCACCCCGAGCCGCTCGTGCCCTGCAACAACGACCTCCTGGCCGAGAACTTCCTCTGGGACGG
>CAIQOY010000014.1 GCA_903873565.1 uncultured Actinomycetes bacterium | reverse complement strand
GGCGCCCTGCTCCACGGCCTCGGGATCGACGTGCCGATGTCCGTGGTCGAGGCCCACCGCGAGGAGCGGGCGCTGCCGGGCCTCGTCGAGCGCCTCGCGGCCGGCGAGCACCTGTGCCTCGTCACCGACGCCGGCATGCCGCTCGTCTCCGACCCCGGCGGGGCGCTCGTGCGCGCCGCGATCGCCGCGGGCGTGGAGGTCGAGGTGCTGCCCGGTCCCGACGCCGTGACCACGGCCCTGGTGGCCTCGGGGCTGCCCGCCGACCGCTTCGCCTTCCTCGGCTTCCTGCCGCGCGGCGCCGCGGCGATCGGCCGCGTCCTCGACGAGGCCGACGGCTGGGGCGCGACCCTGGTCGCCTTCGAGTCGCCCAAGCGCCTGCCCGCCACCCTCGCCGTGGTCGCCGCGCGCGCCCCCGAGCGCCCCGTCGCCGTCTGCCGCGAGCTGACCAAGCTGCACGAGGAGGTGGCCCGCGGCACCGCCGCCGACCTCGCCGCGCGCTTCGCCGCGCCGCCGAAGGGCGAGGTCGCGCTCGTGCTGGGCGCCGTCGAGGCCCCCGCCGCGGGCGACCACGCGGTCGAGTCGGCGCTCGCCGAGCTGCGCGAGCGCGGCCTCGGCGCGAAGGACGCGGCCCGGCTCGTGGCGCTGCTGACGGGCCGCTCGGCGCGCGACCTCTACCGCCCCTAGCGGCGGGCCGGCCCGGCCATGGCGGATACCCTTCGGCCGTGGCCTCCGCCTACCTGACGACGCCGATCTACTACGTCAACGCGCAGCCGCACCTCGGCCACGCGTACACGACGATCGCGGCCGACACCTACGCGCGGCACATGCGCCAGCGCGGCGAGGACGTCTTCTTCCTGACCGGCACCGACGAGCACGGCGACAAGAACGCGCGGGTGGCCGCCGAGCGCGGCATGACGCCGCAGGCCTTCGTCGACGAGAACTCGGCCGCCTTCCGGCGCATGACCGACGACGTGCTGGCCACCCCCGACTTCTTCATCCGCACGACCGACCCGGGCCACATCGCCTACGTGCAGTCCTTCCTGCAGACCCTGAAGGACAACGGCCACGTCTACGAGGGCGTCTACGAGGGCCTCTACTGCACGGGCTGCGAGGCCTTCTACAAGGAGGAGGACCTCGTCGACGGGCTCTGCCCCGACCACGGCACGAAGCCGGAGTGGCTGCAGGAGTCGAACTGGTTCTTCCGGCTGAGCGCGTTCCAGGAGCGCCTGCTCGCCCACTTCGACGCCAACCCGGGCTTCGTCAGCCCGGCCTCGCGCTTCAACGAGGCGCGCTCCTTCGTGGCCGGCGGGCTCGAGGACGTGTCCCTGTCGAGGGCCTCGATCGACTGGGGCGTGCCGCTCCCGTGGGCGCCCGAGCAGACCTGCTACGTCTGGTTCGACGCGCTCCTCAACTACCGCTCCGCGATGTCCTACGCGCGCCCCGGCGAGGACCTGGCGCCCCGCTACTGGCCGCCCCGCTGGCAGCTCCTGGCCAAGGACATCCTCAAGTTCCACGCCGTGATCTGGCCGGCGATGCTGATGGGCGCCGAGATGGAGCTGCCCGAGCGGCTGATGATCCACGGCTACCTGACGGTGCGCGAGGCGAAGATGTCGAAGTCGGTCGGCAACGTGCTCGACCCCTTCGCCGTGATCGACGCCTACGGCGTCGACGCGCTGCGCTACTACCTCCTGCGCGACGTCCGCTTCGGCGGCGACGGCGGCATCTCGTACGACGCCGTCCACGAGCGCTACCACGCGGAGCTCGCCAACGACCTCGGCAACCTCGTCAGCCGCGTCACGGCGATGGTCGGCAAGTACGTCGACGGCCGGGTGCCCGACGCGGCCTGCGACGCGGACGTCGCGGCGGCCGTCGAGACCGCCCGCGAGGCCGTCGGGCGCCACGTCGGCGAGCTGGAGCTGACCGAGGCGCTCGAGGCGGCCTGGGAGGTCGTGCGGCTGCTCAACCGCTTCGTCGAGGAGCGCGCGCCCTGGACCCTGGCCAAGGACCCCGACCGCGCCGACGAGCTGGCCGGCGTCCTCTACACGCTGCTCGACGGCACGCGCGCCTGCACGGTGCTCCTGGCCGCGTTCCTGCCGGCCTCGGCCCCCCGCATCCTCGCCGCGCTCGGCGCGGGCCCCGACCTCGACTGGTCCGAGGCCACCGCCGGCCGGCTGCCCGCGGGCGCCGTGGTGCCGGGCACGGAGCCGCTCTTCCCCCGGGTGGAGGAGCCGCTCGGGGGCGCGGCGTCCTGATCGACTGCCACACCCACCTGACGAGCTGCGCCGACCCGCCGCTCGAGGTCATGGCCCGCGCCCGCGCCGCCGGCGTGCAGGAGGTCGTCACGATCGGCTCCAGCGCCGAGGAGATGGCGGCCGTCACGCCGCTCCTCGACGAGCCCGGGATCTGGACCACGGCCGGCCTGCACCCGAACTCCGCCGACGAGTGGTCCGACGCGGTCGAGGCGCTGGTGCGGGCGCGCGCCGCGCACCCGCGCTGCGTGGCGATCGGCGAGACCGGCCTCGACGCCTTCCGCGACCGCGCCCCGTGGGAGCGCCAGGTCGAGGCCTTCCGGGCGCAGCTGGCGATCGCCCGCGAGCTCGCCATGACGGTGGTGATCCACTGCCGCGACGCCGACGAGGAGTGCTTCCGGCTGCTCGCGGCGGAGGGGCCCGAGCGGGTGATCCTGCACTGCTTCTCCGTGCCGGCGCGCCTCGACGAGGCGATCGCCAACGGCTGGTGGTGCTCGTTCGCGGGCAACGCCACCTACCCCAAGGCGCACGACCTGCTGCACGCCGCGGCGCGCTGCCCCGCCGACCGGATCCTGCTCGAGACCGACGCGCCGTACCTGACGCCCGTCCCGCACCGCGGCGAGCCGAACGAGCCCGCCTACGTGCTGCACACCCTGGATGCGGTGGCCCGGGTGCGCGGCCAGGAGCCCGCGGAGCTCGCCGCCCAGGTGCGCGCGAACGCCGGACGGGCCTACGCTCTGCCCGTATGAGCGAGCGCTACGGCCAGCACTTCCTGACCGACCCCAACCTCGCGCGCCTGGCGATCGACCGCGCGGGCGTGCGGCCCGACGACGTCGTACTCGAGATCGGGCCGGGCCGCGGCATCCTCACCGTCGAGCTCGTGCAGGCGGCCGCCGCGGTGCAGGCGGTCGAGATCGACCGCCGGCTCGAGCGTGCGCTCGCCCCGCTCGAGGCGGCGCACCCCGATCTGCGCATCACCTGGGCCGACGCCATGCAGGCGGACCTCGCCGCGCTCGACCCCGCGCCCACCGCGATGGTCGCGAACCTGCCCTACAACGTGGCCACGCCGCTGATCCTGCGCGCGATCGCCGAGCTGCCCGGCGTCGACCGCTGGTGCGTGATGGTGCAGCGCGAGATCGCCGACCGCCTCTTCGCCGAGCCCTCGACCCCCGCCTACGGAGCGGTCAGCGTGCTCGTGCGCCTGGCCTGCGAGCGCACCGACCTGCACCCCGTCGGCCGCCACGTCTTCGACCCGCCGCCCCGCGTCGACTCGGCGCTGGTGGCCTTCCGGCGGCGGCCCGAGTGGGCGGCGCTCGCGCCCGACTGGCCGCGGCTCGTCGCGCTGGTGCACGCGGGCTTCCGCCACCGCCGCAAGACGCTCGCCAACGGGCTGCAGCTGGCCGGCATCGCAACCCGCGCGCAGTCCGAGGCGGTGCTCGGGCGGCTCGGCCGCGACGCCCGCATCCGCGCCGAGGCGATCGAGCCCGCGGGCTGGCCCGTGCTCCTCGCCGCCCTCGCCGAGCCGGTGGCCGCGTGAGCGCGCAGGGGCAGGTCGTGCGCGCCTGCGCGAAGGTCAACCTCGTCCTGCGCGTCGGGGCGCGGCGCCCCGACGGCTACCACGAGCTGGTCACCCTGATCGGCCGCACCGACCTCGCCGACGTCCTCCTCCTCGGGCCCGCCGAGCGCACGCACGTCGACTGCCCGGGCCTGCCCGGCGGCGACACCCTCGTCACGCGGGCCCTCGAGGGGCTCTGCGCGGCCGCGGGCCACGCGGGCGGGTTCCACGTGCACATCGACAAGCGCATCCCGCACGGGGCGGGGCTCGGCGGCGGCAGCGCCGACGCGGCCGCGGCGCTCCGCGCCGCCAACGCCCTCCTGCCCGCCCCGGTCACGGACGCCGAGCTCGCGCGGATCGGCGCCGAGGTGGGCTCCGACGTGCCCGCGCTCCTGTACGACGAGGCGACCATCGCCCGCGGGCGCGGCGACCGCGTCGAGGTGCTCGGCGACCTGCCCCGCGCGCACCTCGCGATCGCCCACCCCGGGCGCCCGCTGGCGACGCGCGACGTCTACGCGCGCCACGCCCCCTCCGACCGGCCCCTGCCCGACCGGATCGCCCTGCCCGCCACCCTCGACGAGCTGGCCGCCCTGCTCGAGAACGACCTGCAGGCGCCGGCCGAGGCGCTCGAGCCCGCCTGCCGGGCCCTGCGCGAGGGCATGATGGGGGCCGGAGCCCTCGCCGCGATGGTCTCCGGCTCGGGATCGGCCGTGTTCGGGATGTTCCGGACGGGGCAGGAAGCCGAGCACGCGGCGGGAATGCTCCCGGACGCGGCATGGACGACGACGGCGACACTGGGCGCGAGCAGCGGCGGATAGAGGTCGATCCGGACGACGTCCGCGTCGTCTCGGTGCGCTCGTTCTCCTACGGGGCCCCGCCGCCCACGGGCGGCGCGCCGATGCCGTGGCTCCGGCGCCACCGCGCGAAGCTCGCCGCGGGCCTCGCGATCGTCGAGCTGCTCGCCCTCGGCCTCGCGCCCGGCGACCTCCTGCGCTCCTGGGTCGCGCTGCTCGCCGTCGCGATCGCCGCCGTCTTCATCCACGTCGTCGCGAGCCGCTGGCTGCCCTACTCCGTCCGCCAGGTGACGTGGGCGATCGCGCTCGCCCAGTCGCTCGTCGCGCTGTTCCCCGTCTTCCTCGGCGTCGGCATCGTGATCATCGCCGTGCTGCTCGTCTTCGCCGCCCTCGCCGGCCTCGTCCTGCTCCTGGGGGACCGCCGGTGAGCCGCCTGCGCCTGACCTGCGCGCTCCTCCTGGTCGCGCTCGCCGTCGTGCCCGCGGCCCACGGCCGCGCGGAGCGGACCCTGGCCGGCCGCACGGTCGTCCTCGACCCGGGCCACAACGGCGGCAACTGGACGCACCCGGCCGCGATCGCCCACGAGGTCTGGGCCGGCACCCACTACAAGCCGTGCGACACCTTCGGGGCCCGCACCGCCGACGACTACCGCGAGGCGGCCCACAACTGGGACGTCGCCCTGCGCCTGCGCGACCTCCTGCGCGCCAAGGGCGCCCGCGTGATCCTGACCCGCGGCTCGAACACGGGCGTGGGCCCCTGCATCACCGAGCGCACGGAGATCGGCAACCGCGCCCGCGCCGATGCCGTGCTGTCGATCCACGCCGACGGCGCGGAGGATGACGACCTGCGCGGCTTCCACGTGATCGTGCCGGACCGCGTGCGCGGCCAGACCGCGCGCATGGTGACGCGCTCCCAGACGCTCGGCATCGCGATCCGCGACGCGCTGCGCGACCACGGCCCCACCCCGGTCTCGAACTACCAGGGCGAGGACGGCATCGTCGCCCGCGACGACCTCGGCGGCCTCAACCTGTCGACGGTGCCGAAGGTGTTCACCGAGATCGGCAACATGCGCTCCAGCCACGACGCCCCGATCATCGCGTCGCCCGCCGGCCGCCAGCAGGAGGCCGAGGCCCTCGCGATCGGCCTGACCCGCTTCCTGACCGGCCGCCGCGCCTAGCCGGAGCGGCCCGCTCGGGCGCTAGGCTCCCTCTGCCCTGGGGCGTGGCCAAGCGGCAAGGCAGCGGGTTTTGGTCCCGCGATCGCAGGTTCGAATCCTGCCGCCCCAGCCTTCCGCCCCGGCCGCGTCGCGCCTACCGCCGCACGAAGTGGTCGACGTACGACTCCTTGCCCGGCGCGGGCGGGAACTGCCCCTCGTCGAGGTAGCGCCGGTGGCAGCGCGCCAGCGCCTCGGGGTCGAGCCGCACGCCGAGGCCCGGGCCCTCCGGGAGCCGGACGAACCCGTCGCGCGGCACGAACGGCCCGCCCTCGATGACGTCGTCCGCGTACCAGCGGAACAGGGTCTGCGCGGGGTCGTCGATCCAGGGCAGCGCGGCGGACAGCTGCAGGTAGGCGGCGCTGCCGACGCCCGTCTCGCCCGAGTGGAAGCGGAAGCCCGCCCCCTCCTCCTCGCAGCGGCGCACGATGTCGACGACGGCGCGCAGGCCGCCGGGGTCGTTGAGGTTGGTGACGAAGACGTCCGGCACGCCGAGCTGGCGGCGGCGGTCGAAGTCGATCACGTGCGTGGAGATCGGGCGGTCGGTGACGTCCCGGATCGCCGCGAACTCCTCGTAGGTCTCGCAGGGGTCCTCCCAGGCGTCGATCCCGTGCTCCTCGAAGCGGGGGATCAGCCGGCGCGCGGTCTCCGGGTACCAGGACCCGTTGACGTCGAGGCGCAGCGGCAGGTCCCCGATCGCGGCCCGGATCAGCCGCACCATCTCGAGCTCCTCCTCGGGGTCGATCGTGCCGACCTTGCCCTCGAAGATGCGGCTGCCGTACTCGGCCAGCCAGCCGGCGCAGGCGGCGGCGACCTCCGCCGGCGTCGACTCGCCGGGATGGTCGGGGCCCGGGTAGCGCAGCGAGAAGTACTCGGTCAGCGCGATCTCCGTGCGCACGGGCCCGCCGAGGAGCTCCGCGATCGAGGCGCCCTCCTGCTGCCCGCGCAGGTCCCAGAGCGCCGTCTCGATCCCGCCGAAGGCGCGCTGCAGCGCGAGCTTGTCCGCCCACGGGCTGTAGTGGTAGCCGGGCACGCAGCGGTGCTGGGCGGTCTCGAGGTCACGAATGTCGAGCCCCGTCAGGCGCGCCCCGAGCGCCTCCACGTCGGCGGCCCGGTCGCCGTCGGCGACCTCCCCCAGCCCGACCTCGCCCGTGTCCGCCTCGACCTCGACGATCGTCTTGGTCACGCTGGCCAGCGAGCCGTAGCCGAAGCGGTACGGCGCGACGAACGGGACGTTGACCGGGGTGGCCCGGACCTGGGCGATGCGCATGCGGGGAGTGTCGCAGACCGCCGCGGCGCTCCGCAGGCGACTATTACATAGGTTGTACCTATGTATCAGCGCGCTATACTGCCGCCGTGCGCCGCGCCGCCCTGCTCCTCGCCTGCCTCCTCGCCCTGCCCCTCGCGGCCTGCGGCGGCACCGACGACGACCCGCTGGTCTACGCCGCCGCGTCCCTCAAGGGCGTGCTGCCGGAGCTCGCGGCCGCCGACGGCGTGGCCTTCTCCTTCGCGGGCTCCGACAGCCTCGCCCGGCAGATCCGCGAGGGCGCCCCGGCCGACGCCCTGGTGGCGGCCAGCCCGCGCTACCCCGACGAGCTGGCCGCGGACGGCCTCTGCGCGGCGCCCGTCGCCTTCGCCACCAACACGCTGGCCCTGATCGTGCCCGCCGCGGGCGCGCGGGTCGCGACCCTCGACGACCTGCTCGCCGGCCCCGCGCTGCGGCTGGCGATCGGCGGACCCGAGGTCCCGGTCGGCACGTACGCGCGCGAGGCCCTCGCGGCGGCCGGGGCGGCGGCCGCGCTGGAGCGCAACCGCGTCTCCGACGAGCCCGACGCCGCCTCGATCGTGGCCAAGGTCGCGCTCGGCTCCGCCGACGCGGGGATCGCCTACGCGACGGACGCCGCCGCCTCCGCCGACGTGCGCGCCGTGCCGCTCCCCGACGCCGCCCAGCCGACCGTCGTCTACGCGGCCTGCGCGGTGGTCCGCGACGGCGAGCCCTCGCCCGCCGGCGCGGCCTTCGTGGCGGCGCTCCTCGGCGACGACGCCCAGGCCCGCCTCGCGGCGGCCGGCTTCGGGGCCGCGCCGTGAGCGCGCGCCTCTTCCCCGCCCTGATCGGCGCCGCCGCCGCGCTGTCGCTCGCCTTCCTCGCCGTGCCGCTGGTCGCGCTCGTCACCCGCGTCCCGCCCGCCGAGCTGCCCGCGCTCCTCACGAGCCCCGCCGCGCGCGACGCGATCGCCGTCACCGCGCGCACCAACCTCGTCGCCAACCTCCTGATCCTCGGCGTGGGCACCCCCGCCGCCTACGCGCTGGCCCGCGGGCGCGGGCGCCTGCGCGACGCCCTCATGACCCTCGTCGAGCTGCCGCTCGTGCTGCCGCCCGCCGTGGCCGGCATCGCGCTCCTGGCCGCCTTCGGGGCCGGCGGCGTCGTCGGCGGCTGGCTCGCCGGCCGCGGCGTCGCGCTGCCCTTCACCGAGGCCGCGGTCGTCCTCGCCGTCACCTTCGTCGCCGCGCCCTTCTACCTGCGCGCCGCCGTCGCCGCCTTCCGCGCCGTCGAGCCCGACCAGCTCGACGCGGCCCGCGACCTCGGGGCCTCCGAGGCGCAGGCCTTCGCCCGCATCGCGCTGCCCCTGGCCCTCGACGGGCTGCGCAGCGGCTGGTCCCTGGCCTTCGCCCGCGGGCTCGGCGAGTTCGGGGCCACGCTGCTCTTCGCCGGCAGCGTCGCCGCCGTCACCCAGACCCTCCCCCTCGCCGTCTACGCGGAGCTCGCCGTCGACCTCGACGCGGCGATCGCCCTCGGCATCATCCTGCTCGCGCTGAGCGCCGTCGTCCTCGCCGTCGCCAAGCTGCCCGCCGCCTGGTCCCCCGCCGACCGCCCGACGCCCGGAGCCGGCTGGTAGCCTCGCGCCGTGGGCGAGCAGATCCGCATCGGGCAGGCCGCCGCCATCCTCGGCGTCAGCGTCGACACGCTGCGCCGCTGGGAGCGCGAGGGCCGCGTCGCCTTCGACCGCTCGGAGGGCGGCCAGCGCACGATGGACGCGGCGCAGGTGCGCGCGCTCCTCGCCGACCGCGCCCCGAAGACCGGCGTCTCGGCCCGCAACCAGCTCGAGGGCACCGTCGTCGCGGTGGAGACCGACGGCCTGATGGGCCGGGTCGAGCTCGCCTGCGGCCCCTACCGGGTCGTCTCGATCATCACCGCCGAGGCCGTCGAGGAGCTCGGCCTCAAGCCGGGCGACACCGCCACCGCCGTCGTCAAGTCGACGAGCGTCGAGGTGCGCCGCTAGCCGCTCAGGGCCGGCGCAGGGCGATCCAGATCGGGTCGCTGCGGAAGTCGAACAAGAGCGACTCGTCGAGCCGGGGCGCCGTCGCGCCGAGCGCCCCGTCGGGCAGCACGATCCGGTGCAGCCGCAGCGAGTCGTAGTGGAGCGGCGAGCGGTCGACCGCCGTCCGGTGCAGGGACTCCATGCTGAGGTGCTCGCGCGACGCCCGGTCGGCGAACACCACGAGGTTGCCCCACTGGCTGGTGCCGTCGCCCTGCGGGAACTCGACGTTGTAGTAGGCGAGGAGGCCCGGGTAGCGCTCGAGGCGCTCCATCATCTCGGCCTCCACCGCGTTGATCGGCTCGTGGTCGACGTCGAGGGCCTGGCCGAAGAAGCCGACGCCGACCGCCGGGGACGCCGCCTCCAGCGCGGCCCAGTCGGGCACCACCAGCCAGTGGATCGATCCGTCCGCGTCGGTGCGGCGACCATCCCGGCCGCCGTCGGCCGCGTGCGCGGCGAGGATCGCCTGCAGCCGCGCCAGCATGGCCAGATCGGCCTCGGCGTGGGCGGGGTCCGTGAAGGGCCGCGTCGGGTCGCCCGTCCCCGGCGCGAGCAGGGTGGTCGGGGTCGCCATGCGGCCGATTCTACCGACTGGCGATAGTCTCCCGCCCGTGGACGACGCCACCCGGATGACCGCCGAGGCCCTGCAGGCGCGGCGCCGTGCGCGCGAGGACGCGGTGCTGCCCGCGGACCTCGTGCCCGCCGACCTCGCCGCGGCCTACGCGGCGCACCTGGCCCTCCTCGACCTCCTGTCCGCCGACGGCGGCGGGCCGCGGATCGGCTGGAAGGTCGGCTTCACCAACGCCGCGGCCCAGGAGCGCAACGGCGCCACCGAGCCCGTCCTCGCCGGCCTGCTCGGCCAGCACGCGTACGCGGGCGAGGCCGAGATCCCGAGCCCGCGCGGCACCGGCCTCGGCGTCGAGCCCGAGATCGCGCTGCGCCTCGGCGCGCCGCTGGCCGGGCGGGTCTCCCAGCGCGAGGCGGCCGATGCCGTCGAGGCGGTGGCGATCGCCATGGAGGTCGTCGAGCAGCGCGGCGCCCCCGACCTCGCCACCAACGTCGCCGACGGCGTGCTCCAGTACGGCTGCGTCCTCGGCGAGTGGAACCCGGACTACGACCCCCTGGCCCTCGACCAGGCGCTGGTCAAGCTGCAGGTGGACGGCGAGACCAACGGCTTCATGCCCGCCTCGGAGGTGCTCGGGCACCCGCTCGCGGCGCTGGCCTGGCTGAGCGACGCCGCCGACCGCCACGGCATCGAGCTGCGCGCCGGCGACGTGATCCTGACCGGCGCGATCTGCCCCGCCCAGCACCTCGACCCGGGCCAGATGGCCGAGGTCGCGGCCGACGGGCTCGGCGACATCCGCCTCTGGGTCGACTAGAGCAGCGGCGCGACGGCGCCCGCGGCCCAGGCGCGGGCGAGGTTGCGGTCCGCCCACTCGGCCTGCCCCTCGGCGAAGGCCGTGAACGGCCCGTCCCAGGCGGCCGCGGCGCGCCGGCAGGCGTCGGCCACCGCGATCGGCTCCGCCGCCCCGGCGCGGGCGACGAGGCCGGTGAGGGGGCGCCAGGCCCCCATCGGCTGGCGCTCCACGAGGTGGCGCAGGGGCCGCGAGCCGCGCCCGCCCAGGATCGCGCAGTCGGCGATCCCGAGGCCCGCGTCGGCGAGGGCCTGCCCCGCCGCGCCGGCCCGCTCGGCGAGGCGCGCCTCGGCCAGCACGAGGCTGCCCCTGGGCGCGAGCGCCGCGCCGATCTGCGCGATGCCCTCCGCCGTCTCCGCGTCCCCGGCCCGGAACTGCTCGAGCAGCCCCGAGAGCACCAGCACGACCGGGAAGCGCTCGCCCGTGCGGGCGAGGTCGCCGTAGGCGCCGACGCGCAGCTCGAGGTCGGCGGCCCCCGCGGCGGCCTGCCGCGCGCGCCCGGCGCTGATCGCCCCCTCGGCGAGGTCCACGCCCACGATGCGGCGGTCGGGGTGGCGCGACGACAGCCACGCCTCGAGGTAGCCCGCGTTGCAGCCGCACGACAGCACGTCGCCGGCGGGCAGGACCCGCAGGAGCGCGTCCGCCCACACGCCCAGGGTCAGCACCTCGACCCAGACGCGCGAGAGGTCCACGGCGATCAGGTCGCGCCAGCCGCCCGCCTCCAGCGCGGCGGCCACGGCCCCCTCGCCCTCGGGGATCGGCCGGTCGTAGCGACGCCGGATCGCCTCCCGCCAGACGGGATCCTCGCCGCCGCTCTCGGCCTCGCGCTCGAAGCGCAGACGGTCGCCGCGCAGGGCGCGCAGGAGCACCGGGTCGAGGTCGGACTCGGCGGCCAGGGGCCGCGCGCCCCAGACGTCCGCGAGGTAGCCGGCGAAGGCGTCGACGGCCGCCGTCTCGACCACGGGCCGCCTCACCGCCCGCCCTCCCGGAGGCGCGCGCGCTCGGCGTCCAGCCGCTCCGCGAGCGCCGGATCGCCCGCCGCGCGCTCCAGCACCGCGGCCGCGAGGCGCACGGCGTCGTCTGGGGGCGGCGCCGCACCGGCGAGGACGGCGCGCACGGAGCCCTCCAGCGAGGCCGAGCCGGCGGCGGCTAGGAGCGCCTCGACCAGCGGTCCAAGCCGCGGCGGCACGCGGTCGCCCTGGGGGCGCGGGCGGCGCGGCTCGACGGCGCCGCGCTCGCGCAGGATGCGGCTGATCTGGACCTGGACGCTGCCGACCGACCGCAGCCCGTGGCGGTCGGCGAACTCCTGCGCGAACTCGCTCCACGGGCGCGTGTCGGTCTCCGGGCGCGCGTCGATCGCGTCGCGCAGGAGGGCCGCGGTGGACGTGCGGCGCTTGGACGGCTGGTCGGCCACCCCGCAATGATCCCACGCCCGGGCGTGCGGCGGCGCGGACGCGGGCTAGGCGGTGCGCGGGCGGAGCAGCGCCTCGGCCGTGTGGATCAGCCGGTCGACGAGCTCCGAGCCGCTCGCGTCGGAGTCGAGCGCGTAGACCTGCAGCGCGATCCCGTCGAACAGGGCCCCGAGCACGTCGGCCGCCTCCTCGGGCGGCAGGACGGGGTCGAACACGCCCGCCTCGGCGCCCTCGCGCATGACGTCCGCGATCGCGGTGATCCAGCGCAGGTTCGAGCGGCGCCCGGAGCCGCGCAGCTCGGGGTCGCGCAGCGCGGCGCCGAGGAAGTCCAGCCACATCCGCCACGAGTCGACGCGCTCGCCGAGCCGGGTGCCGAGGTAGACCAGCAGGACCTGCAGGCGCTCCCACGGGTCGCCCTGCCCGGTGCGCAGCACCTCGACCTGGGCGTCCGTCTCGTCGATCCACGTCTGCAGCGCCTCGAGCAGCATCCGCCGGCGCGTGCCGAAGTGGTGCTGCAGGGTGCCGACGGCGACGCCGGCCTCGTCGGCCACGTCCTGGAAGCGCGTGTCCGCGTAGCCGCGGCGCGCGATCACGCGGACCACGGCGGCGAGCAGCTCGGCGCGGCGGTCCGTGCCCGGGGCGGCGGTGCGGTTCGGCATGGGCGCAGGGTCGGGCCGGCGGCGGCCCGTGTCAAGCCGGCCGCCGGTCCACGGGGTGGTCCGAATCACCCCTGCGGCTTGCAATCCCCGGCCGCGCGACCATAATACGCCCGTACGGGTGGGAGACCCGGGGGGAGGACCGTGGACGGCCATATCGTTCTCAGCTCAGTGACCAAGGCCTTCGGCGACAACGTCGTCGTCGACGACATCGACCTGTCGATCGCCGAGGGGGAGTTCTTCTCCATGCTCGGGCCCTCGGGCTGCGGCAAGACCACGACCCTGCGCATGATCGCCGGGTTCGAGGTGCCGACCATCGGCACCGTCACCCTCGAGGGCGCGGACGTCACCACCGTCCCGCCCGCCAAGCGCAACGTCAACATGGTCTTCCAGGCCTACGCGCTGTTCCCGCACATGACCGTGCAGGAGAACGTCGAGTTCGGCCTCAAGATCAAGAAGGTCAAGCGCGACGAGGTCAAGTCGCGCGCCGCGGAGGCGATCCGCTCCGTGCAGCTCGAGGGCTTCGAGAAGCGCAAGCCCGCGCAGCTCTCCGGCGGCCAGCAGCAGCGCGTGGCCCTGGCCCGCGCCCTCGTCAACCGCCCCGCCGCCCTGCTCCTCGACGAGCCGCTCGGCGCCCTCGACCTCAAGCTGCGCAAGGAGATGCAGCTCGAGCTCAAGGAGATCCAGGTCCGCACCGGCACCACCTTCGTGTACGTCACGCACGACCAGGAGGAGGCGCTGACGATGTCCGACCGCATCGCGGTCATGAACAACGGCATCGTCGAGCAGTGCGCCGGGCCCCGCGAGATCTACGAGCACCCCGCCTCGGCCTTCGTCGCCGGCTTCATCGGCACCTCGAACCTCGTCAACCTGCGCGTCGACCGCAACGCGGGCGGCTGCGCCCTGATGGACGTCTCCGAGGGCCAGCGCATCGCGGCGCTCAGCGACGCCGGCTCCGGCACGCTGCAGATCACGGTGCGGCCGGAGAAGATCCACCTCTCGCCCGAGGGCCTCGGCGACAACGCCTCCTCGGTCGGCGGCCGCATCGCGGACGTCGTCTACCTCGGCTCGATGACCCAGCTGATCGTCGACCTCCCCACCGGGGATCGGCTGACCGTCCACCGCCTCAACGACGAGGCGGCCGTCGCGGACCCGCGGGTCGGCGACACCATCACGCTGCACTGGGCAGCGCAGAACAGCTTCGTGATCGCGGGGGGAGCCGCGAGCGCGAACGGGGGATCCGCCTCGGCGCACGGTGCGTCGGGCGATGATGATCGGAGGGAAGATCCGAATGCGTGAGCACATGGACCGGAAGGGCTTCCTGGCCCTGTCGGGCGCGACCGGCCTCGCGGCGTTCCTCGCCGCCTGCGGCGGGTCGTCGTCGTCGGACAGCGGCTCGGAGAGCGTCAACGAGGCCCAGGCCGACGGCGTGACGGCCGAGGAGGCCGCCGCGGGCGGCTCCTTCGACCCGGCCAGCGAGCCGGGCGGCCCGATCGAGATCTTCACGTGGGCCGGCTACGACAACGATCCCGAGGCCGGCGCCCCGTGGATGTGGTCCGTCTACGAGGAGGGCCCCTACGCGGCCGAGTCGCCGCTCAAGTTCACGTTCCTCGAGGACGACGGCCAGGCCCTCTCGAAGGTCGCCTCGGGCTACAGCCCGGACATCTCGCACCCCTGCATCGCCTACACGGTGCAGTGGAAGGACGCGGGCCTGATCCAGGCCCTCGACCTCAACCTGCTGCCCGACTGGGACGGCGTGCCGGAGGCCATCAAGGCCGGCGGCATCATCGACGGCCAGCCGTACCTGCTGCCGTTCGACGTCGGCTTCTCCTGCCTGACCTACGACGCCGACGCGATCAGCTTCGACAACTACGGCGGCGAGGAGACCTGGCAGGTCCTGCTCGACGAGGCCTACAAGGGCAAGATGGCGCTGTTCTCCGATGACGTCGCCATCATCAAGATCGGCCACCTGATCAACTGCAGCCAGGCCGGCGAGGCCCCGACCGATCCGAACGTCCTGACGACGGAGCAGATCGCGGCCGCCAAGGAGACCGCGCTCAAGGTCAAGCCGAACCTGCGCAACTACTGGACGTCGCAGACCGACACGGTCAACGACTTCGTCAACGGCAACCTGATCGCCACCTACACGTGGCCGGACGGCTACTGGAAGATCAAGAACGACCCGGCGATGGAGGGTCGCAACATCAAGTACATGTCGCCGATCGAGGGCCGCCTGGCCTGGGTCTGCGGCATGGTGCTGAGCTCGTCCACCAAGCAGCCGGGCCGCGCCAACATGGCGATGGCGTCGACCAACACCCCGCAGGCGGGCGCCGACCTGACGGATTACTTCCAGTACGCGTCGGCCCAGCAGGCCGGCGTCATGGACCTGATCCAGGACAAGGCCCTCGTCTCGGCGTTCAGCATCGACGACCCGACCGCGTGGGAGCCGCCCAACGCGTGGTTCGAGGCGCCGCTGCCGAACTACCGCGAGTACGTCACGGCCGGCCAGGAGGTCAAGGCCTCCTAGCCGGATGGGGTCCGGGGGAGGGCCGCCGCGGCGGCCCTCCCCCGCCCACCCGCCCGCCGCCGCCACGCCATGGCCACGATCGCCGAGAAGCCCAAGATCCCGCAGAAGCGGAGCCGGCGCGAGAGCCGCAACGACGGCGGCTCGGCGCTGTCCACGTACGGCCTGCTGGCGCCGACCCTGCTGGTCCTCGCGGCGTTCTTCCTGCTGCCGCTGTACTACATCTTCCTGTTCTCGGTCGCCCTGCGGCGCTTCTCGCCGACCGAGGCCCTCGCCGCCCTCAACGGCGAGCTCAACGGCTTCACGGGCGAGCTGTGGGGCAAGCTCGTCGGCGGCGACGTCAACGTCGCCGTCCTCGGCCTCGACTTCGCCATCCCGGCGTTCCTGATCGGCGTCGCCCTCGTCGTGCTGCTCGTCCTGACGGTGGCCGGCGGCCGCCTGTCCGAGCGCTACGGCACCTGGATCGTCGGCATCGCCTTCGCCCTGCTCCTGATGCCCTTCCTGACGATCCCGGCCGGCAACTCGCTGCTCCGGATCATGCAGTTCACGAGCGAGGGCATCCAGCTCAACCTCTTCTTCAAGTCGGTGTCGATGGCGATGACCTCGTCCGTGATCGCCGTCATCGTCGCGATCCCCGTCGCCTACTTCCTCGCCTTCTGCGTGCAGAAGTCGAAGTACACGTGGCTCCTGATCGTGATCGCGCCGTTCCTCACCTCGTACCTCCTGCGCGTCTTCGCCTGGAAGGTGATCCTCGGCGACCAGGGCCTGATCAACTCGGGCCTGATGACCGTCGGGATCATCAACGAGCCCCTCACCTTCCTGATCTACAGCCAGTTCACGGTGATGGTGGTGCTCACGTACGCCTGGGTGCCGTTCATCTGCCTGCCGATCTTCCTCGCCTTCGAGACGATCGACCGGCGCCTGCTCGAGGCCTCGATGGACCTCGGCGCCACGCGCTGGCAGGCCTTCCGCAAGATCACGCTGCCGATCGCCGCGCCCGGCATCGTCGCCGCCTTCCTGTTCGTCTTCATCCCGTCGATCGGGGAGTACGTCACCCCCACGCTGGTCGGCGGCGTCGAGGGCACGATGTTCGGCCAGAACCTGGCCAGCCAGTTCGTCGGCGGCAGCTTCAACTGGCAGTACGGCTCGGCGATGGCCCTGTTCCTGATGGGCGTCGTCCTGATCCTGGTCTTCGCGACCTCGCGCTTCTTGCGCGCCGGCGGGGGCGGGCTCTAGATGGCCGCGCGCGACACCTCCACGTTCGTCCTGATCTCGCCGAACGGCAAGCGGATCCTGACGCTGTTCTTCGCGATCTTCCTGGTCTTCCTGTACCTGCCGACGATGCTCCTCGTGATCTTCTCGTTCAACGACTCGACCGTGGCCGCGTTCCCGCTCGACGGCTTCACGCT
>CAIQOY010000013.1 GCA_903873565.1 uncultured Actinomycetes bacterium | reverse complement strand
GGGCGACAGCTCGACGGGGTAGTCGACGAGGAACGCGGGCGCGACCAGCTCCGGCTCGACGAAGTGCGACAGCAGGTGGTCGACGAGCTGCGCCCACGTCCTGTCCTTCGAGGTGTCGACCCCGCGCTCGCGCATGAAGGCCACCAGCGGCTCGGGGTCGCGGCCGAGCGCGATCGGGTCGATCCCGGTGCGCGCGGCGATCGCCTCGCCGAGGACGAGTCGCGGCCACGGCGGCTTGAGGTCCACGACCTGCCCCTTGATCTCGACCTGCGTCGTGCCGAGCACCGCCTGCGCGGCGTCCGCGACGATCCGCTCGGTGCGCTCCATCACGTCCGCGCAGTCGGCGTAGGCCTCGTAGAACTCGAGCATCGTGAACTCGGGGTTGTGCTTGTGCGAGACGCCCTCGTTGCGGAAGTCCTTGCCGAGCTCGTAGACGCGCTCGAGCCCGCCGACCACGAGCCGCTTGAGGTACAGCTCGGTGGCCACCCGCAGGTAGAGGTCGCGGTCGAGCTGGTTGTGGTGCGTCGTGAAGGGGCGCGCGTTGGCGCCGCCGTACAGCGGCTGCAGGACCGGCGTCTCGACCTCGACGAAGCCCGCGTCGTCGAGGGAGCGGCGGATGCTCGCGACCATGCGGGCGCGGGCGCGGAAGCGCTCGCGGGCCTCGGGGTCGGTCATCAGGTCGAGGTAGCGCTGGCGGTGGCGGACCTCGACGTCCTGGAGGCCGTGGTGGCGGTCCGGGAAGGGCAGCCGGCAGGGCGCGAGCAGCTGCCACCCGGCGACCTGCAGGCTGAGCTCGCCGCGCTTCGTGCGCAGCGCCGTGCCCTCCACGCCGACGAGGTCGCCGATCGAGACGTCGCGCACCGCGGCGTAGGCCTCGTCGCCGAGCCGCTCGAGCTCGGCGAGCAGCTGCACGCGGCCCGACTCGTCCTCGAGGTCGAGGAAGGTGACGCCGCCCTGGCCGCGGCGGCCGAGGACGCGCCCGGCCAGCCGCCAGGCCCGCGTCCCCGCCTCCTCGGGCGCGAGGCCCTCCTCGGCGTCGCGCAGCGCGGCGATCGCGTCCCGCTCGCCGAACCGGTGCGGCAGGGACTGGTAGTCCACGGGGTCCCTAGGCGCGCGAGATCGAGACGATCTCGTACTTGACGGCGCCCTTGGGCGTCAGCACCTCGACCTTGTCGCCCTTCTTGCCGCCGAGCACGGCGCGGCCGATCGGGGACTCGTTCGAGAGCCGGTCGTTGTCCGGGTCGGCCTCGGCCGAGCCCACCAGCTTGAACTTGCGCTCCTTGCCGCGGGGGCCCTTGACGGTCACCGTCGAGCCGATCGCGACCTCGCCGCGGGGCTGGTCGCCCTTCTCGACGATGACGGCGTCGCGCAGCTGCTCCTCGAGCTCCGCGATCTCGTCCTCGAGCAGCGCCTGCTCGTTCTTGGCGTCGTCGTACTCCGAGTTCTCCGAGATGTCGCCGAACTCGCGCGCCTCCTTGATGCGCTCGGCGACCTCGCGACGGCGCTCCGTCGTGAGGTGGTCCAGGCGCTCCTTCAGCTCGCGATAGCCCTCGGCGGTGAGTACGACTTCCTTGGCCACGGTCCCTCCGGCGGTCTCGGCGGGCGCCCACGGGGCGCCTCGTTCGGCCCCGCATTGTACGCACCGCTCGGCGAACGGCGAGCCGGTCTCCGATACCCTGACCCCGTGGCCGTCGACGTGCGCAGCCTGGCCGACGTCTGGACGATCGGCGATGTGGAGATCCCGGGCCGCGTCGTGCTGGCCCCGATGGCGGGCGTCTCGGTGCAGGCCTTCCGCCGCCAGGGCCGCCGCCACGGCGCCGGCCTGGTCTGCTCGGAGATGGTCTCGGCCTGCGGACTCGGGCACGGCAACGAGCGCACGAAGGACTACCTGCGGATCGCCCCCGACGAGCGCCCCCTGGCCGTCCAGATCTTCGGGTCGGACCCGGTCCAGATGGCGGAGGCCGCCCGCATGTGCGTCGCCGCCGGCGCCGACATCGTCGACATCAACATGGGCTGCCCGGTGCGCAAGGTCACGAAGACGGGCGCGGGCGCGACCCTCACGGAGGGCGGCGCCGAGCGGGGCGCCCGCATCGTCGAGGCCGTCGCGAACGCCGTCGAGGTCCCCGTCACCGTCAAGATGCGCCGTGGCGTCGACAACGGCTCGCGCGACTTCGCCGTCGCCGGCCCCCGCTTCGAGGCGGCCGGCGCCCGCGCCCTGACCCTGCACCCGCGCAGCGCCAAGCAGATGTACACCGGCACGGCCGACCACGCCCTCACCGCCGAGCTCGTCTCGCTCGTCTCCGTGCCCGTGATCGCCTCCGGCGACATCGACTCGCGCGAGCGCGCCCGCGTGGTGCTCGAGACCACGGGCTGCGCCGCGGTGATGATCGGCCGCGGCGCCCAGGGCAACCCGTGGCTCCTGCAGTCGCTGCGCGAGGACCGCGACGTGCGCCCCACCAACGAGCAGGTGGTCGCCGAGCACATCCGCTTCGTGCGCGAGACCGTGCGCGAGCTCGGCGAGCCGCGCGCCGTCCACTTCCTGCGCAAGTTCCACGCCTGGTACCTGCGCCGCGGCCGCTTCCCGCGCACCCTGCGCCAGGAGCTCTCGACCCTGCAGACCACCGCCGAGGTCGAGGCCGCCCTGCTCGCCGCCGCGCCCGGCGCGGCGCCCCTGATCGCGCAGATGGAGGCCGACATCGCCGCCCTCGACGCGCTCGGCGACGACGCCGAGCTGGACCTGCCGATCTCGCTCTACGGCGGCGGCTGAGCCCGCCGCGGTGCTGCGATCGGACTAGGCTACGCGCCGTGGCGACGACCTCCCTCTGGCACCCGTTCTCGGACATGGCCGCGGTCGACGGCCGCGAGGTCGTGATCGCCCGCGGCGAGGGCTGCTGGGTGTGGGACGAGCAGGGCACGCGCTACCTCGACGGGTCGGCGAGCCTCTGGTACTGCAACGTCGGCCACGGGCGGCCGGAGATCGCCGCCGCGATCCAGGCGCAGCTGGCCGAGCTCGACGCCTTCCACGTCTTCGGCGACCTCGCCAACCGCCCGGCGCTCGCGCTCGCCGAGCGCCTCGCCGGGTACGCGCCGCAGCCCGGCTCGCGGGTCTTCCTGACCAGCGGCGGCAGCGACTCGATCGACACCGCCGTCAAGCTCGCCCGCTTCCACCACCACGCGGCCGGGCACCCGGACCGCACCGTCGTCCTGCACCGGACCCACGGCTACCACGGCACGCACGGCATCGGCACCAGCATCCTCGGGATGCCCTACCGCGACGGGTTCGGGCCGCTGATGCCCGGCACCGCGGAGGTGCCGCACGACGACCTCGACGCGCTGGCCGACGCGATCGCGACGATCGGGCCGGAGCGGGTCGCCGCCTTCGTCTTCGAGCCGGTGATCGGCTCGGGCGGCGTGCACGCCCCGCGCCCGGGCTACCTCGAGGGCGCGCAGGCGCTCTGCCGCGCGCACGGGATCGTCACGATCGCGGACATCGTGACCAACGGCTTCGGGCGGCTCGGCGAGTGGCTGGCCGTGGAGCGCTTCGGGCTCGAGCCCGACCTGATCGCGTTCGCGAAGGGCGTCACCAGCGGGTACCTGCCGCTCGGCGGCGTGATCGTGGCGCCGGGCATCGCCGACCCGCTGTGGGCGGACGGCGCCGAGGGCTTCATGCACGGCCAGACCTACAGCGGGCACCCGGTCTGCTGCGCCGCCGCGCTCGCGAACCTCGACCTGCTCGCCGCGGACGGCCTCGTGCACCGGGCCCGCACGGACGAGGGCTGGTTCGCCGACGCCATCGGCGCGGTGTCCGACCACCCGCTGGTCGGCGAGGTGCGGGCGGGCGTCGGGTTCCTCGCGGCGATCGTGCTCGCGCCCGACCTCCTGGAGCGCCGGCCCGACGCGGGCGGGGCGCTCTGGCACGCCGCCCGCGACGAGGGCCTCCTCAGCCGCGGCCTCGCCGACGGGATCGCCCTGTCGCCGGCGCTGACGGTCGGCGACGACGAGCTGGACTTCGCCGCCGACGCGCTGCGCCGCGCGCTCGACCGGCTGGCCTAGGCGACGGCGTCGAGGTTGAGGCGCACATAGTCCGCCTCGAAGGGCTCCGGCAGCCCCGCGAGCACCGCGTCGACGAACGGGCCGCGCAGGTCCTCGGGCAGGTGCTCGAGCCAGGCGGTCAGGATCACCGAGCTGAGGAAGACCGGCGGCTCGGGCGGGTGCACCGGCGCCTCCTGCAGCCAGGCCCGAGCCGCGGCGAAGCCGGCCCCGCGCAAGAGCTCCTCGGTCTCGGGCGCGTCGGCGAAGCGGTGCGGGTCGACGAAGCCCACGAGGTGCGGCGCGTAGGCCGGGTCGGCGGCGACGCCCGCGGTGCGGGCGAGGACGCGGTCGAGGTTGCCCCGGCCGCCGCACTGCGCGACCAGCCGCCCGCCGGGCCGCAGGGCCGCGTGCAGCCGCGCGAAGAGGCGCGCGTGGTCCGTGATCCAGTGGAAGGTCGCCGTCGAGAGCACCGCGTCGACCGTGCGCCCGCCGAGGTCGAGCGCGAGCAGGTCCGCCTCGACGAACTCGACCGGGCGCCCGGCCAGCCGCTCGCGGGCCGCGTCGAGCATCGAGGCCGAGCCGTCGACCGCGATCACGCGGCCCCGCGGCAGCCGCTCGAGCAGCATCTCCGTGACGCGCCCCGAGCCGCAGCCCGCGTCGAGCACCGTCTCGTCGCCAGCGAGCTCCAGGCGCTCGAGGACGGCCCGCCCCCACTCCGCCTGCGGCGTGCCGACGCGGTCGTAGGTGCGCCCGTCCCAGGCGCGGCTCATGCGCCGGCCACCCGCTCGTGGATCAGGCGCAGGCCGACCAGCGTCAGCTGCGGGTCCACGGCGGTGACGGTCGCGCAGTGCTCGGCGAGGAGGACGGCGAGGCCGCCGGTGGCCACCACGGGGCAGTCCGGGGCGCCGAGCTCGGCGCGCAGCCGCCCGACGATGCCGTCCACCAGCCCCGCGAAGCCGTAGACCGCGCCCGACTGCAGCGAGTCCACGGTGGCGGTGCCGATCGCGCTCGGCGGCGCGACCAGCTCGACCTTGCCGAGCCGGGCGGCGCGCGCGAACAGCGCCTCCATCGAGACCTCGAGCCCCGGCGCGATCGCCCCGCCGACGAAGGCCCCGTCGTCGGCCACCACGTCGAAGTTGGTGGCGGTGCCGAAGTCGACCACGATCGCCGGCGCACCGTGGAGCGCTACCGCGGCGGCCGCGTTGGCGATCCGGTCCGGGCCGACCTCGCGCGGGTTCTGGACGCGCACGGCGACCCCGGTCCTGACGCCCGGCTCGATCACCACCGGCGCCGCGCCCGCGACGCGCTGGAGCACCTCCTCCCACGCGCCCTGCACCGGCGGCACCGTGGTCGACAGGCAGCCGCTGGTGATCGCGTCCGGCTTGATCTGGCGGGCGGCGAGCAGGCCCCGCAGGACCACCTCGAGCTCGTCGGTGGTGCGGTAGCGCGTGGCGATCCGCCACTCGGCGGCGAGCGCCTCGCCGTCGAACAGGCCGATCACGCTCGACGTGTTGCCGACGTCGACGGCCAGCAGCATGCGGCTAGTCCTCGGGGGGCGCGGAGAAGTCCGGCGGGACGGACGTCAGGACGTCGTCCTCCGGCTTCAGCTCCTCGACCGTCACGTCCTGGGTGGTGTGCACCTCGGCGCGCGGGATGATCCGGCTCGGGCGGTTCTTGTCCCAGACCCAGACGTCCTCCATCTTGAGGTGGAAGAGCGGGTACGAGGGCTGGTGCTCGATCGCCATCTCGAGCTTGTTGCAGAGGTACGTCGCCTCCTGCGTGAGCACGCAGTAGCGGAACAGCCCGAAGACGGTGGCGTACTCGCGCTTGAGCGTCAGCTCGAGCTCGGCGTCGTACTCCTCGAGATCCTCAAGATGCGACATCCGGTGGTCCCCCTCGGCGGCGGTCAGGCCGGATCGTAGACGAGGGACGCGGGTCCGAGCCGCGCCACCCCGCCCGCGGGGAGGTCGCGCAGGAGGTCCGCATAGGACGCCCCGTCGGGGTCCTTCGCCCGCGGCGCGACCTCCACCAGGGGCTCGAGCGCGAAGCGCCGCTCATGCAGGCGCGGGTGCGGCACCGCGAGCCCCGGGGCCGCGATCCGGCGGTCGTCCCACCACAGCAGGTCGAGGTCGAGGGTGCGCGGGCCCCAGCGCTCCGCCCGCTCGCGGCCGGCGTCCAGCTCGAGCGCCTGCAGGACGGCCAGGAGCTCGAGCGGGTCGAGCCCGCAGGCCAGGAGCGCCGCGGCGTTCAGGTAGTCGTCCTGCGCGGGCCCGCCGACGGGGTCCGTGCGGTAGAGCGACGAGACGGCCATCACGCGCACGCCGTCGGTGGCGTCGAGCGCCGCCAGCGCCGCCCCGAAGGCGGCCGCCACGTCGCCGACGTTGCCGCCGAGCCCGATCGCGCAGGGGGCGCCGATCACGCGTCGCGCTCGACCGTGACGACGACGTCGCCGAACGGCACGGCGAGCGGCGCCTGGGGCTTGTGCACGGCGACCCGCACGCGCTCGACGGGGAAGGCCGCGACGAGCTCGCGGGCCACCCGATCGGCGAGATGCTCGAGCAGGTCGACGGGCTCGCCGCCGACGATCCGGGCCACGAGGTCGGCCACGGCCCCGTAGTCGACGGCGTCGGCGAGGTCGTCGGTGTCGCAGGCGCGGTCGGAGACGGGCGCGAGCTCCACGTCGACGCGGAAGGTCTGCCCCTGCTCGCGCTCGGCGGGCAGGACGCCGTGGTGCGCGAACACCTCGATGCCCTCGATGCGGATGGCGAGCCGGCGGCTCATGCGGGCATCGTGCCCGAGCCGGCGACCGCCTGCAGCACGCGCAGGGCGTCCCGGTGCGGGGCGACGTCGTGGACGCGCAGCATCCAGGCGCCGCGGCCGAGCGCCGCGACCCCGGCGACGACCGAGGCCGTGGTGCGGTCCCGCTCGGGGTCGCCGATCAGGGCGCCGAGGAAGCGCTTGCGCGAGAGCCCGACCACCAGCGGGCAGCCCGCCGCGCGCGCGAGCTCGTCGCCGGCCGCGATCAGCGCGAGGTTGTGGTCGACCGTCTTGCCGAACCCGATCCCCGGGTCGACGCAGATCCGGCCCGGGTCGACGCCGCGGGCCACCGCCGCCTCGACCCGCTCGCGCAGGAACGCCCCCACCTCCGCGACCACGTCGTCGTAGCGCGGGTCGTCCTGCATCGTGCGCGGCTCGCCGAGCATGTGCATCAGGCAGAGGTCGGCCTCCGCGTCGCGGGCGACGTCGAGGATGCGCGGGTCGGCGCGCCCGGCGGTCACGTCGTTGACCATCGTGGCGCCGGCCGCCAGCGCCGCCTCGGCCACGGCCGCCTTCGAGGTGTCGATCGAGATCGGCACGTCGCTCGCGGCGCGGATCCCGCGCACCACGTCGACGACGCGGCGCAGCTCCTCGTCCAGGTCGACGCCCTCCGAGCCCGGCCGGGTCGACTCGCCGCCGACGTCGACGATCGCCGCGCCCTCCGCGGCCAGCCGCAGACCGTGGGCGACCGCGACCGCCGGGTCGAGGTGGAGCCCGCCGTCCGAGAAGGAGTCCGGCGTGACGTTGACGATGCCCATCAGGGCGGGCCCGGGGATGCGCGCGTCGAGCGGCTGCACGCGCTGAAGCCTAGGCGGCTACGGCGCCGGGTGGCGGTCGGCGAGGCCCGCGAGGGCGAGCAGCCCCGCGGCGATCAGCATCGGCGCCGACACGGCCGTCGACGAGCCGAAGTGCATGGCCCCCTCGCGCAGCTGCACGGCGATCGGCCCGGCGGCGATGATCGCGATCATCAGCGCCGCGGGCAGCGGCCGGCGGCGGCCGAGCAGGGCCAGGGGTACGAGCGGCACGAACGACGCGATCGCCACCACGGGGCCGTTCGTGAACTCCCACCCGGTCAGGGCCCCCGGGACGGCGAGCTGGACGAGCGCGACGGCGACCGCGATGCCCGTGCAGGCCCAGAGCAGGCGCCAGCCGAGCGCGGGCCGCAGGAGCTGGACGGCGGTCAGCGCGCCGAGCGGCACGAGCCAGGCGGCGACCATCAGGTAGCCGGCGGGCCAGCCGGGGTCCTCCAGCGCGTAGCCGCCCGCGAACAGCGTGGCCACGACCGTGAAGAGGACCGCCCAGGCCAGCGCGGCTCCGCGCAGGATCCGGGCGCTGATCCGCCGTGCGCGGCCGGGCTCCATGCGCCCATCCTACGGGGCGGCCCCGGGTCGCCCCGCGGGCTTTCCCGCGGGGCGGGCGAGGTAGCGGCGGTAGGACTCGAACCTACGACACGCGGATTATGATTCCGCTGCTCTAACCAACTGAGCTACGCCGCCGGGCGGACCGGATCCTACCCGAATCCGGCGGGCCGGCGACGCGGGCCGGCGCGGGGCTCAGCCCTCGCGGCAGCGGGCGGCGAAGAGCGAGCGCGAGGCGGCCGGCTGGACGGCCTGCTCGCCGAGGAACTCGCCGAGCACGCGGCGGTTGCCGGACCCGTCCGGGATCAGGACATCCTGGCCGTCCAGGGCCGACGGCGTGCCGCCGAGGTTGCAGCGCAGCCGCCGCGAGGCGCGCTGGTCGACCCAGGCCAGCTGGGCGATCTCGCCGAGCGTGAGATCGGTCGCGAAGGCGCCGCCGAGGGCCCCGGCCACGGTGCGCAGGCGCAGGATGCCGCCGGGGCTGGTCAGCCGCTCGCGCAGCGCGCGGATCACGGCCTGCTGGCGCTGGCCGCGCGAGACGTCGGAGTCGGACGGGTCGAGCGCGTTCCGGCGCACGCGCGAGTAGGCGAGCGCCTCCTGGCCGTCGAGCGTGATCCGCCCCGCGGGGAACTTGTGCATCTCGCCCTCGAAGACCGAGCGGATCGGCTTGGGGTTGTCGACCTCGATCCCGCCGACCGCGTCGACGAGCCCGACGAGGCCGTCGAAGTCGAGCACGATCACGTGGTCGATCTCGAGCCCCGTGTAGTCCTGCACGGTGCGCAGGGCGAGCGGCGCGCCGCCCGCCGAGTAGGCGGCGTTGATCTTCTCGTCGCCGTAGCCGGGCACGGCGACGCGCAGGTCGCGCGGGATCGACAGGGTGGCCACGAGCGAGTCGCCCGGGTCGAACCGGATCACCTGCAGGGTGTCCGAGTTGGCGTTCTCGTCGACGCCGATCACGAGCACGCTGGTCGGCACGGCGAGGATCGAGCCGTCGGAGGCGGCCAGCGCGGCCGGGGCGCGCGGGTCGAGCCGCTCGTTGGCCTGCGAGACGGAGCTGCGCACCGCGAGCAGGCCGAGCACGAGCCAGAGCCCCACGAGCAGCGCCACCAGCGCGATCCCGAGCTTGAGCCAGAAGCGCAGCCCGCGCGGGGCGCGCCGGCTCGGCGTCCAGCCCCCGTCGCCCTTCCCGCGGCCGAAGCGGCCCAGGCGGCCGAGGCGCGGCGGCTCGATCGGCGGCGGCGCATCGCCCGACGGCAGCTCGATCGCGCCGCGCCGCTCGGGCGCCGCGACGGCCTGCGCGGCCGCCGGCTCGTGCTCGGGCTCCGGGCGCACGCGGCCGCCCTTGTAGGTCCTGTAGGGACGATCCGCCATCGAACACAGCGTATTCCCGATCCGCCGCGCGTACCCTGCCCCCATGGCCGGCCGCCTGACCGTCTGCCCCACGCCGATCGGCAACCTCGGCGACCTCACGCCGCGCGTGCGCGACGCCCTCGCCACCTGCGACCGCGTGGCCTGCGAGGACTCGCGCCGCACCGGCGCCCTGCTCCACGGCCTCGGGATCGACGTGCCGATGTCCGTGGTCGAGGCCCACCGCGAGGAGCGGGCGCTGCCGGGCCTCGTCGAGCGCCTCGCGGCCGGCGAGCACCTGTGCCTCGTCACCGACGCCGGCATGCCG
>CAIQOY010000012.1 GCA_903873565.1 uncultured Actinomycetes bacterium | reverse complement strand
TGGCCTACCGCGTCTGCCCCTGCTGCGGCGAGCGCGACGAGCTGTTCGGGTCGGGCGGCGGCGCGTCGCTCGCCGGCCACCTCGAGGTGCCGCTGCTCGCGCAGATCCCGCTCGAGCCCGCGCTGCGCGAGGGCGGCGACGTCGGCGTGCCCTTCACGGTCTCGCAGCCCGACTCCCCCGCCGCGGTGGCGATCCGCGAGCTGGCCGAGCGGCTGCACTCGATGCGCACGCAGGACCCCGTGCAGCGCATCAGGAAGCCGCTGAAGATCGTCTGATCCCGAGCGCCGGGCTCAGGCCCCGCGCCACCGGGCCGCCGGGCGACCGGCGGCCGTGATCACTTCGCGGCGCCGATGACCGTGACGGATCCGGTCGGGGCCCCGACGCCGTTCGGCGCCGCGGTGTTCGTCGCCGTGACCTCGCAGAGGTAGGTGCCGGGCGCCGTCGGCGTGAAGGCGTTGGTGGTCGGGCCGCCGGGCACCGGCGCCCACACCTTCGTGTTGGTGAAGATCGTCCACGCGTACGAGAAGGTCGGGGAGCCGGACCAGGTGCCGGGGTTGCAGTAGAGGGTGGCGCCGAGCTGGGCGATCTGCCGCGGCGCGCCGTTCACCGTCTGCACCGCGGGCGCCTGCCCCGTCGGCAGGACCGAGCCGAGCGTGATCGACGGGTTCGCCCCCGCCACCGTCGCCGGCTGGCTGTTCGGCCCCGTGTAGGACGGATCCTGGTCGCAGCCCGCCGTCCACATCTCCGCGGTGAGCACCGGCGGCGCGCAGAGGTCGAGGCCGACCGTGGTGTACGTCGCCGTCGAGGACTCGTCGATCACCTGGCCCTGCGCGTTGTAGTACGTCGTGATCCCCGCGCCGATGCTGGCCCCCTGCGGCGGATTCGGGTTGCTCAGGGTGGACGGGGGGCCCACCGTGGTGGCGGCGGCGATCTGGTCCTGGCCGAGGACCTGCAGCTGGGTGAACGCCTGGAGGCCCGGGCCGAAGCCGGTGAACGAGCTGTTGGTCGTGCCCGCCCAGACGCTGCCCGACGCGACATCCGACATGTTCCACTGGTCGACGAGGTAGAAGGAGTCCGACACCCACGGGGAGACCGATCCGATGGCGACCTGGTTCGGGGCGTTCACGTCGACCGTGAAGGCGGCGACCGCGCCCTGCACGAAGTTCGCGACGTTCTCGCCGCTGCCCCACGCGGTGATCGTCGGACCGGCGTTGCACGTCGAGAGGTTGCCGGCGCAGTTCGGCGCCGACCCGTTGCCCCCGTACTGCGACGGCGTCGGGATGTAGCCCGCGTTCGCGCCGTTGATGCCCGCCGGGTACTGGAGGCTGCTGGCCGCCGACGCCGCAGTGCCGCTCGCGTTCGGGATCGTGTTGGAGAACGTCGTGTACGTCGCCTGCGCCGAGCTGGGCGTGGGGCCCTGGCCGTACACCGGGTTGGTCTCCCAGTTGGAGAACGTGGTGCCGACGGAGGCCTGGACGCTGCCGCCCTGCGAGTTCGTCGTGGTGGTCGACGAGCTGTAGCCGCCGCCGACCCCGCCCATGTCCTCGCCGCCGAAGAACCCGAGGTTGGCGGAGACGTCGAAGCTCGAGGTCGTGGCCACGGACGTCTGCCAGTTGGTGCCCGTCGTCACGCTGCCGGACAGCTGCGACTGGTCCTGGATCGGCGCGGAGTTCTGGACGTTCTGCACCATCTGGACGCTCACGTCGGTGCCGCCGATGCCGTAGCAGCCCGGGCAGTCCGTGACGACCGAGTGGTACGCCATGGCCAGCTGCAGCCCGCTCTCCTGGATCGTCTGCGCGGCCGGGTACGAGCACAGGGAGAGGCTCTCGCCGCAGGACGTGCTGTACACCGCGGCGCCCCACGTGGTCGGCGTGACGACGTCGAGGGCGGTGTTGTAGGCGCCCTGCGCCGGGGAGTCGCCGATCGCGGCGACGGCGTTGAACTCGGCGTTGCTCGTCTCCGTGACGATCTGCTGCGGCGTCGTGCTCCCGCCGCCGGGCACGAGCGTGACCGCGTAGACCGGCGTGAACTCGATCGACATCGCCTGGGTCAGCGTCGAGCCGGGGCACGGGCTGGCGATGGCCACGAGGTAGGTGTTCGTCGACCCGCACGTCCACTGCAGGCCGTAGGCCGTGAGCGCGTTGGGCGTCGTCAGGATGACCTGGAACATCTGGTCGATCGGCACGGAGTAGACGGCCGGGTCCGGCCCCGTCGCGCACACGGTCGCGGGCATCGTGGGGGTCGGGGTCGGGCACGTCTGGCTCTGCCGCGTCGCCGGGTCGCCGTCGCTGCGGGAGGCCTTCGCCGGGGTGCCCGACGGGTTCTCACGCGCCGCGATCGCCTCGGTCAGGTGGTCGATGCCGCGGTTGACGGCCGCCTTGATCTCGGTCTTCGGCAGCGTGTCGGGACCCCTCCGGGCCGAGCCGACCCGGATGCGGGCCACGCGCGGTTCGCGGATCTGGAGGAAGGTGCGGCTGGCCTGCCCCGGGCGCCCGCCGGGATGGCGCAGGATCACGCCGCCGCTGCCGACGTGCGCGTGGGCGAGCAGGTACATGTGCCGGTCGAACGCCGTCGGCGACGCCGACACCGCCGCCCAGCGGCCCGCGTTGTAGAGGGCGCGCACGATGTCGAGATGGCGGAGGCGCTCGACGCCGACCGACGGCCCGACGAGGACGCCGGCGACGCTGCGGATGCGCTGCGGGTTCGCGAGCAGCGCGGTGCGCGACCACTGCGCGGCGTTGTAGCGCACGATGCGGTAGCGCCGGGCCATGGCGACCCGGATCGGCCCCTTCGGGTAGCCGACGGCGATGACGACGTCGCCCTTGCGCGGCGTGTACGGGC
Organism: uncultured Actinomycetes bacterium; assembly: GCA_903873565.1. Taxonomy (GTDB): domain Bacteria; phylum Actinomycetota; class Thermoleophilia; order Gaiellales; family F1-60-MAGs149; genus F1-60-MAGs149. The sequence goes on along the minus strand of CAIQOY010000012.1, from coordinate 4,092 downwards.
GGTCCGTCGCGATGCCGGTGCCCGTCACGTCGACGGTGCGGGCGGCGCGCAGGTCGAGCGCCAGGCGGCCGCTGGCCTCCGCCGTGCCCCGGGCGACGTCGACGCGGACGACGAGGCGCGTGCTGAGGCCGCCCCGGATCAGGAGCGACCCGTCGGCCTGGCGCGTCGCCATGGCCGTCTCGTCGCGGACCATCCCGATCCGCGACGCCCCCGACAGCGGCACCAGCTGCGCGTAGCCGATGCCGCGCGCGTTCACGCTGCCCGCGATCGACGCGACGCGCACGCCGTCGGCCGTGCGCAGGTCGAGGTCGAAGGCCGCGGTCCTCGCCGAGGCGATTCCGGGCACGGCCAAGATCAGGGCGAGGGCGGCGGCCGCGAGTGCGGCGCGCGCCGTGGAGCGCCCGCGCCTCATCCGAACTGCACCACCTCGGCGTCGTCGCCGCCGCCGGGGTCGGGCACCACGTCACCCCCACCGCCGCCGGGGACGTCGCCGCCGCCGCCGGCCCCACCGCCGCCGCCGGCCCCACCGCCGCCGGGGAGGTTCGTGATCGTGCCGTCCGGGGCGATCGTGATCGGCTGCCACGGCCCCTCCCCACCCCCCGCGGGAGCCAGGTAGAGCGTGCCGTCGATCTTGAAGAACTGGCTCGCCTCGCCGGTCGCCTGGTTCGTGATGATCACCCCCTTGTCGGTCGTCCCGGCGATCGAGTTCAGAAGCGACGCGATGAACGTCGGCGGCGAGCCGCCGTTCGCCGCGCCGCCGGTTGCGAACACGATGCCGTCGAGGGTGGCGCCGGTGAAGTCCGCGTTCTCGATACCGGAGCCGGAGGTGAAGACCGTGCCCGCGTTGAGCTGGGCGTTCGCGAACGACGCCTGGCCGGCGCCTCCCGTGAACGTGGCGAGCGAGAAGTCGGCCTGCGTGAGCGTCGCGCCCTGGAACATCGCGTCCGCGAGCGTCGCCTGGGCGAAGGTCACGCCACTGAGGTCGGCGCCCTGGAAGGTCGTGCCGCTGGCGATCTGCGCGCCGTTGAACGACCCGCCGGAGATCGACGCGCCGGCGAACGACGCCGTGCCGGTGATCCGCGCCCCGTTGAACGACACGCCGGAGATCGAGGTGTCGGCGAACGTCGTCGCGCCGGTGATCTGCACGTTGGCGAACGACGTGCCGTCGATGGTCGTCGACCCGAAGCCCACGTCGCCGTTGAGGACGGCGTTCGCGAACGAGCCGCCGCTGATCGTGGCGTTCGTGAAGGTGGTGCCGTTGAGGGTCGTGCCGGTGAAGTCGACGCTCGAGAGGAGGGCGCCGAGCGCGATGCCGCCGTCGCCGCCGCCGCCGAACGAGACGTTCGAGGGGAGGTTCAGCCCGGCGAACGACGTCAGCACGTTCGTGGTCGCCCCGGAGCGCTGCTGCTCCTGCCACGGGCCGAGGGTCGCACCGGCGAAGTTGATGCCGTCCATCAGGAACCCGTTGCTGAAGTCGGCGCCGAGGAACGTGACCCCCTGGAACCCGCTGCCGAGCCCGCTGCCGGCGCCCTCGAACTGGGTGCCGTTGATCGTCGGGTTGACGAAGATCGTGCCGGGGGCGGAGACGACGCTGACCGTCGCGTTCGTGAGGTCCGCGTTGGCGAAGATGTTGCTCGTCGGGTTCTCCCCCACCGTCGGCAGGACGAGCTCGCCGCCGCCGAGCTGGAGGTCGTAGAAGACGAGCCCGGAGACACTCGTGCTGGCGTTGCCGATCACCAGCGCGCCGCCGACGAGGTTCAGGTTCCGGAAGTACCCCGGGTAGTTGACGCCGCTCGGCTGGATGGAGAGCCGGGTCCCCGGAAGGTCGCCGCTGGCGAAGCCGACGCCCTGCTTGAGCTGCAGGGTCACGGTGCCGCTCGTCGTGCCGTTCGCGAGCGCCTTGTAGAGCGTGCTCGGGGCCAGCACATCGGGCACGCTCGGGCTCGTCGTCACGGTCCACGTCTGCGGTCCGGCCTTGTAGAGCCCGTAGGTCTGCAACGCGGTCTGCACGATGCTCTGCTGCTGCGGCGGGGTGTACGGGTCCACGAACACGTCGACGGCGCCGAGGGCCTTGGAGCGCTGGGGGATCACCCGGGACGTGACCGGCAGCGCCCGCCGCGTGCCGAGGGCGAGGCGGCGGACCGCGAAGGACATCGTCCGCCCGTCGAAGCTGCCGCTCGCGAGGGCCACGGTGAGGGCGCGGCGCGTGCCGCCCTCGGTCCACACGATCGTGGTGTTCGGCTGGAAGCGCCGGTACAGCGTCCTCCACTCCTTGACCCAGACCCAGGTGGCGATCGCCTGGCGCTCGGTGCCGGGCGAGACGTCGGCCATCTCGACGAGCGGGTTGACGCGCTTGAGCACGAGGCGCGTGACGCCGTCCTCACCGCGGATGAGCCGGGCCGACTTGGCCGACAGCGTGACGTTGTAGCGCGCGAGGCGCTGCGGGTTCGGCTGCGCGCGCTTCGCCTCAGCGGCCACGGGCTGCTCCGCGCGCGCGTCGAGGAGGTCGCCACGGCCGACGGCCACGTAGGCGAGGATCGAGCAGACGCCGACGAGCACCGACCACCCGAGCACGATCCCCGCGCTGCGCGTACGTCGAGACGAGCCTGCCACCCCGATCTCCCTCCCGAGTCGGACGCCGATCCTCCGAACCGGAAGCCTAGCGTCAGGCCTGTACCGTCGCCAGCGAGCGGGATCACTCCCCGAGCAGGTGCCCGAGGACGGCCGGGTCGATCCGGTCGCCGCCCGCCCAGCGCCCGTCCAGGTTCTCGTCGAAGACCCAGGCGGCGAGCGCCCGCTCGAGCGCCGCGTCCCACGGGCCCTCGGGCTCCGCGGCGTGGCCGGCGGCGATCAGCGCGGAGCGGATCCGCCCGGCCAGCGCCGCGTCCACCGCGGTCCAGGCCTCCCGCGGGGAGGTCTCGTAGACCAGCCGGTAGGCGGCGTGCAGGCGCCCGAGCTCGACGAGGGGCTCGGGGTGATCGTCGACGCGGAGGTCGACGGGGTCCGTGCCGTCGCCGCGGCGCACGAGGATCGCCGCCGACTGGCGGCCGCGGCGATCGCCGCCCGCGGCCTCCCCGGCGTGGAGCACGGCGAGCATCCGCTCCTCGAGCCGCTCGCCGTCGCTCGTCGCCCAGGCCGACGCCATGGCCTCCACGACGCTCGAGCCGGCGAGGATGTTGCCCTGCACGGTGGCATCGTCCAGCACGAGCCCGCCCGCCCAGTCGAAGCAGGCGCCGCCCGTGTAGGTGGCCCCCGCCCCGTCGGCGGCGACCGCGCCGAGCTGGCGGTCGGCCCGGCCCTCGTCGGCCGCGGTCGCCTCCGCGATCGCGGCCTCGGCGGTGGCGCCCGCGCGCAGGAGATCGAGGAGCTCCGGCCCGTAGGCGATCCGCGTCGTGGCCTGGGTGCAGACCGCCCCCACCCCGACCTCGGCCCACAGCACCCCGGCCCCCACCGCCAGGAACTTCGTGGTCGCGGCCGCGCCGACGTCGCCGGTGGCGCGGTCGACGGCGCAGATCGAGAACGTCATCGCCCTAGAGGGCGTCGCCCGGCGCGAGCCGGTGCACGGCCACCTGGCCGAGGCCGAGCTTCGCGAGCTCCGCCTCGAGCTGGTCGGGGGTGCCGGTCAGCGCGTCGAAGGTGCCCCAGTGCGAGCACAGGACGTGCTCGACGCCGAGCAGGCGCACCGCGTGCGCGGCCTGGAACGGCCCCATCGTGAAGAGGTCGCCGATCGGCAGGATCGCCAGCACGGGCTGGTAGAGCTCGCGGATCAGCGCCATGTCGCCGAAGACGCCGGTGTCGCCCGCGATGTAGATGCGCTGGCCCGACTCGAGCTCGACCACGTAGCCGACCGGATCGCCGCCGTAGGCGCCGTCGGGCAGGGCGCTGGAGTGGAAGGCCTGGGTCATCGTGACCTTGAGCCCGCGGACCTCGACCGTGCCGCCCGTGTTCATGCCGATCACGTCGGCCGCGCCCTGCTCGCCGAGCCACGTCCCGATCTCGTACTGCGCGACCACCGTGGCGCCGCCGCGCTCGGCCACCGCCACCGCGTCGGCGATGTGGTCGCCGTGGCCGTGCGTGACCAGCACGACGTCG
>CAIQOY010000011.1 GCA_903873565.1 uncultured Actinomycetes bacterium | reverse complement strand
GACGACGTGGCGGCGATCCGCGCCGCCCAGATCGCGCTGCTCGGGCCGCTGGCCGGGCTGCGCGTGCTCGACGTGGGCTCGGGGCCCGGCATCTTCGCCCGCGACCTCGCCCTCCAGGGCGCGCGGGTCACCGCCATGGACTCGGCGCCGGCCATGCTCGAGGCCGCGGCGGCCGAGGCCGCGCGCGCCGGCGTCGAGGTCGAGCTGCTGGAGGGCGACGCCGCCGACCCGCCCGTGGACGCGGGCGCCTACGACGCTGCCGTGGTCGTGCAGGTGATCGAGTACGTGCCGGACGCCGTCGGCTGCCTCGCGGCCGTGGCCCGGGCCGTGCGCCCCGGCGGGCACCTCCTGGTCTGCGACACCGACTGGACGACCGCCTCCTGGGGCATCGCCGACACCGCGCTCGCCGACCGCGTCAAGGCCGGCTGGTGCGCCACCAAGGAGCACCCCGACGCCGGCCGGCGGATCCCGGAGTGGCTGGCCGCGGCGGGCTGCCGCGTCGTGGCCTGGGACCCGCGCCTCCTCGCCGTCTCCGACGCCACAGGCGACACCTTCCACGCCCACACCTGGCCCTCGTACCGCTCGACCCTGGAGCGCACCGGCGCCGTGGCGGCCGCCGAGCTCGAGCGCTTCGGGGCGCTCTGCGCCGAGGCCACGGCACAGGGCGCGTTCTCGTTCACCGTGGTGCGCCACGCCTGGCTCGCCCGCGTCGGGGGCGGTGCCCCGTGATCGTCCGCCCCGTCGGCGAGACCGCCGAGATCGTGACCCAGGTCGACCACGCCGTGGTCAGCGGCATCCTCGCCGGGGCCTGGTCGGCCACCGGCCCCGACGCCCTCGAGCCGCGCGAGGCCGTGGTGACGGCGGCGCGCCTGCACGACATCGGCTGGCGCCACTGGGAGGCCGCGCCGCGGCTCAACCCGGACACCGGCCGCCCCGCCAACTTCCTCGACGTCGTGATCGACGAGCACCTGCGCCTCTACCGGCTCGGGATCGAGGAGGTCGAGGCCGCCGATCCCTACGCGGGGATGCTGGTGTCGATGCACGCGGCCGGGATCTACACCGGCCGCTACGGCTCGCAGCCGGCCCTGAAGCTGACCCGCGCGCCCGAGGTGCAGGCCGTGGTCGACGCCTTCGTGGCCGAGCAGGAGGCCCGCTACGGCGGCGCCAAGGTCGCGCTCGGCGTCACCGACGACGAGCTCTGGCGCAGCTACCTGCTCCTGCAGGTGTTCGACCGGCTCAGCCTCCGGCTCTGCCAGGGCGACCCGGCCGGACCCGGCCCGATGGAGATCGCGCTGCCCGGCGAGCGCGTCCTCCACGTGGGGCCCGACGGGGAGTGCGACCGCCTCGACCCGTGGCCCTTCGCGGCCGACGAGATCCGGGTCGGGATCCCCACCCGCGTGGTGCCCCTGACGGGGTACGCCGATGACGAGGCGCTCGCGGCCGCGCTGGCCGCCGCGGCGGTCGAGGAGCGGACGGCGGTCCTGCGTCCCGGGTGATCCGGGCGACGGCCGGGATCACCGGGCCCTGACCGCGCCGTAGACTGCGCCCATGCCGTTCCCCGCGCACAGCATCACCACCGGGGTCATCGTCGGCGCCGTGGCGCTGCTCGGCGCCGTCCCCGTCGCGGGCGCCTACACGCGCATCACGTCGCCGACCGGCTACGTCCCGCGGGCGATCGCGCTGGACCCCACCGGCGGCACCGCGCTGGTGACGGGGCAGTCGTCGGCGATCACGCCCTTCGCGATCCCCGACCTCGTGGCACGCTCCCCGCTGTCGACCGGCGGCACCCTCGCTGCGGCGTACCGCCCCGACGGCGCCTACGCGTTCATGGCCCAGGCGGCCAGCGCCCACGTCGTCCTCCTCGACACGGCCGCGAACACCGTGGCCGTCGCGCAGATCTGCCCCAGCGGCTCGGACGCCATGACCGGCCTCGCCGTCGGCGGGGCCACCCCGAGCGTCTACAGCGCCTGCCACACGTCGGCGGGCGCCACGGGCGTCCTGATGCAGACGTCGGCGGACGGCAACGTGATGAACACCAACGGGCCCGGCTGGAGCCTCGGCATCCGGCCCGGCGCCGTCGCCGTCACGCCGGACGGGAGGAGGGCCTACGTCGCCTCCGCGAGCGCTCCGACGATCGTCGAGGTCGACACCGCGACCGGCGTCGCGACGCCCCACGCCATCGGGCGCGAGGCGCGCGCCATCGAGATCGACCCCGCCGGGACGCACGCCTACCTGTCCCTGTGGTCGGGCCCCGGCGAGGACGCGGTGGTGCGGGTCCGGCTCGCCGACTTCGCCGTCACGGGCACCGCGGGGCTCGGGGCGTCGGCGAACCCGGACGGGCTCGCGCTGCACGCGGAGACGGGCCTCCTCTACGTGGCCATGGAGGGCTCCGACACCGACAGCGACCTGATCGTCGACACCGGCGAGGGCCTCGCGATCGTCGACACGGCCACGATGCAGGTCACGGCCACGCTCAGCCCCGACCGGCTGCCGGTGCGCGACGTGGCCGTCGACGCCGACGGGATGTACGCCTACGCGATCACCAGCCCGACGCTCCCGACCCTGGCAAACGTCACGCGCATCCAGCTGCGCCCGAACGCGCCGACGGACCTGCGGGCGACCGCGGGCGACCGCTCCGCGACGATCCGGTTCCAGGCGGGCTCCGACAACCAGGCGCCGATCGCCAACTACGCCTACTCCCTGGACGACGGCGCCTCCTGGACCACGCTGAGCCCGGCGCAGCCGACCAGCCCGATCACCATCCCCGGCCTGCGCAACGGCATCACCTACACGGTCCGGCTGCGCGCGCTCAACGGCCAGGCCCCGGGACAGCCCTCCGCCGGCGTCACCGTGACGCCGGGCGCCCTGCCCGCGAACGACGGCGGCGCCTCGGCTGGCACCCCGACGACCCCTCGGCTCCGCGTCGCCAAGGCGACGGTACGCGGCAACGCCATCACCACCTCGTTCACCGCCTCGGGGCCCGGGCGGGCCACGATCACGGGTACCGTCGTCACCGCCAGGCGCGCCGGCCGCGCCAAGGCCGTCACCGCCTGTACGGGCACGGCGACGGTCAGGAAGGCCGGCACAGTGCGCATGACCTGCACGCTCACGAAGCGGGCCAAGGCGCTGCGCCGGAAGGGCGCGGTCACGGTGCGCCTCGTGACGGCCTTCACCCCGACGGGCGGCACCCGCGCGGCGGGCACCCAGACCGTCGTGCTGAAGCAGGGCTAGCGGTCGGCCGCCGCCGCGGCCATACTGCCGCCCCATGCACTTCAACCCCTTCATCACCTGCGCGGTCACCGGCGCCGGCGCCACCCAGGACATCCACCCGGACCTGCCGATCACGCCCGAGCAGATCGCGGACGCCGCGATCGACGCGGCCAAGGCGGGCGCCGCGATCGTGCACTGCCACGTGCGCGACCCCGAGACGGGCGCGCCGTCGCGGCGCGTCGACCTCTACCGCGCGGTCGTCGACCGCATCCGCGATTCCGGCGTCGACGTGCTGATCAACCTCACCACCGGCATGGGCGGCGACCTCCTGATCGGCCCGAACGGCACCGACACCCCCGCCCCCGGCTCCGACCTCGTCGGCCCCGAGGAGCGCATCGCGCACCTGCACGACACCCTGCCCGACATCTGCACGCTCGACTGCGGGTCGCTCAACTTCGGCGACGGCGACATGGTCTACGTCGGCACGCCCGACTACCTGCGCATCGGCGCCGAGCGGATCCGGTCGCTCGGGATCAAGCCCGAGCTGGAGTGCTTCGAGCTGGGCCACCTCTGGTTCGTCAACAAGATGGTCGAGGAGGGGCTCGTCGACGACCCGCCGTTCGTGCAGGTCTGCCTCGGCATCCCGTGGGGCGCGCCGGCCACGCCGCAGACCCTGCTCACCTTCGCCGGGCAGATGCCCCCGAATGCGGTCTGGAGCGCCTTCGCGATCAGCCGCATGGAGATGCCGTACGTGGCGGGCGCGATGCTCGCCGGCGGCAACGTGCGGGTCGGCCTCGAGGACAACCTCTACCTGTCGAAGGGCACCTTCGCGACCAACGCGCAGCTCGTCGAGCGGGCCGTCACGATCGTCGAGTCGCTCGGCGGCACCGTCGCGGGCCCCGACGTCGCGCGCGAGCGGCTCGGGCTCGCGAAGCGCTAGCGCGGCCCCGCTCCGGACGCGTGCGGCCCCGTGCGGATCCCGCGCGCCTGCGGCACGGACGTACGCTATCTTCGACCCCGAACGTACGCTGTGATCGGGGGCATGGCCGTGGCCAAGAAGCACACATCGCTCTACATCGACGCGGAGCTCCTGGCCGACGCCGAGCGGCTGCTCGAGACGTCGGGTCCGACGGAGACCGTGAACACCGCGCTGCGCGAGGCGGCCAACCTGGTGCGCCGCCGCCGCTTCCTCGCGAGCCCGATGATCGAGCTCACCGAGGAGGAGCTGCAGCAGATGCGGCACGAGACCGGCCCGTACGCGAAGGACCAGTGAACGCCCTGATCGACACCGCGGCCCTGATCTGGGCCGAACGCGGACCCGGTGGCCCGGAGGTGGGCGAACTGCGACTGCGCATCGCCGCGGGCGAGGTCGGCCTCTGCGCGCCCGTCGAGCTGGAGGTCCTGCGCGGCGTCAACACGCCGGCCGCACATG
>CAIQOY010000010.1 GCA_903873565.1 uncultured Actinomycetes bacterium | reverse complement strand
GCTCTGGAGGTCGGTCGGGCCCTGCGAGAGGACCACGTGCCCGGCGATCCGGTCGCGCCCGTGCCGGTGCATCATCTCCCAGGCCACGAGGCTGCCCATGGACCAGCCGACGACGACGCAGCGGTCGATCCCCAGCGCGTCGAGGAGCGCGTCGAGGTCGGCGGCGTACTGCTCGACCGTGTGGCCGCCCTCGGCGTGCGGCGAGCGGCCGTGCCCGCGCAGGTCGGGCACCACGACCCGGAAGCCGGCCTCCACGAGCGGGTCGACGATCGGGTGGAAGTACGCGGCCGACATGGAGACGCCGTGGACGAGCACGAGGACGGGGCCGGCGCCGCGGTCGGTCACGCTCAGCTCGGCGCCGGTGGCGACCGGCACGAGCCGGGCGTCCGCGCCGTAGGGGGTCGCGGGGCGGATCATCACGGCACCAGCACGAAGCGGCCCTTGACGTCGCCCCGGCGCAGGCGCTCGTGGGCGATGGCGGCGTCCGCCAGGGGCAGGCGCTCGACGACGTGGCGGATCTCCTCGCGCTGGGCGAGCTGGATCAGCTCGGCGAAGTCGTCGAGCGAGCCCCACACGCTGGTGGTCAGCCGCGCCTCCATCGGCACGGCCCCGAAGCCGAACGGGATGCGGCCGCCGTGCAGCCCGATCGCGATCAGGATGCCCTGGCGGTCGACGAGCCGGGCGGCGTCCTCGAGCGAGGCCTGCGCGGCCACGAAGTCGAGCACCGCCGTGTACGGGCCCTCGAGGTCGCCCGGCGCCGCGGCCTCGCTGGCGCCCAGGCCCTTCGCGGTCTCGCACTTGACGGGGTCGGGGTCGCCGACGTGGACCTCGGCGTCGGAGAGCATCCGCAGGTACTGGACGGCGTACTGGCCGAGGCCGCCGGCGCCGAGCACCAGCGCGCGCTGGCCGTGGCCCTGGCGTAAGACGCCGAGCGCCTGCTTGACGGCGCGGAAGGCGGTCAGCCCGCCGCAGCCGAGCGGCGCCGAGTCGATCGGGTCGAGGTCGCCGAGCGGGAAGATGTAGCGCCGGTGCGGGACCAGCATGTACTCGGCGTAGCCGCCCTGGTCGAACAGGCCGGCCTCGTGGCTCTTGGGGCAGATCATCTCGCTGCCCGTCGCGCAGAAGCGGCACTCGCCGCAGCCCCACGGGGTGTAGACGAAGACGTCGCCGTGCTCCTCGGAGAAGGCGGTCACCTCGTGGCCGAGGGTGAGGGGGCGCGGCTCGGAGCCGAAGTCGCCGTCGACGACGTGGATGTCGGAGTAGCAGACCCCGCAGGCCCGCACCTTGACCACGACCTGGTCGGCGGTGGCCGCCACCGGCACGTCGATGTCGTCGAAGTGGAGGGCGCCATCGCCCCCGTGCAGCCGTACCGCCAGCATTCCCCGTCCTCCCCTCGGTGACGCCGGAAGCCTACCGCCTCCCGGCCGCCCCCGGCTAGACCCGGTCGCCCTCGTAGCGGACCGGGATGCGCTTGATGCCGTTGAAGAAGTTGGAGCGCATCCGGTCGACCGGGCCGTTGAGGTGCAGGTCGGGCAGGTAGGGGGCGAGCTCCTCGAGCCAGACCTTGATCTCGAGCCGGGCGAGGTGCGAGCCGAGGCAGTAGTGGGGGCCGCCGAGGCCGAAGGCCATGTGCTTGTTGGGGGTGCGGCCGACGTCGAAGCGCATCGGCGCGTCGAAGTGGCGCTCGTCGCGGTTGGCCGACGTGAACCAGAGCACCACCTTGTCGCCCTCCCGGATCGTCCTGCCGTGCACCTCGACGTCCTCGGTCGCGGTGCGGCGGAAGTGGTGCACCGCGGTCGCCCAGCGGATGATCTCCTCGGCGGCGCTGCCGGCCAGGGACGGGTCCGCGCAGAGCCGGTCGAGCTGGTCGCGGTTCTCGAGCAGGGCCTGGAGGCCGTGCGACATCGTGTGGCGCGTGGTCTCGTTGCCCGCGGTGATCAGGAGCAGGAAGAAGAGCTTGAACTCGTGCTCGGAGAGGCGGTCGCCGTCGATCTCGGAGTTGATCAGGATCGTGACCACGTCCTCGCCGGGCTGCGCGCGCTTGAGGTCGGCGAGGCCGAGCGCGTAGTCGAACATCTCGAGCGCGGCGGGGCTCGAGAAGGGCAGGTGCGCGTACTGCGAGAGGTCGCTCTGGTCCTTGACGAGGTCGCCGACGAACTCGGGCTCGGTGTTGCCGAGCAGGCGGTCGCCGAGGTTGACGAGGGTGCGCCGGTCCTCGAGCGGGGTGCCCATGATGTCCGACAGGATCTGCATCGGCAGCTCGATCGAGATGCGGTCGACGAAGTCGAACTCGCGGTCGGGCATGGTCTCCTCGAGGATCGTCCGGATCAGCATCCGGATGCGGTCCTCGTAGACCTTGACCGCCTTCGGCGTGAAGCCGCGGTTGACCAGCGCGCGCAGGCGCGTGTGGCGCGGCGGGTCCATGTCGAGCAGGGACATGCGCGCCTCGACCTGCTCGGGCGTGAGGTCGTCGAGCGAGGTGCCGCCGACGCCGGCGGAGAAGACGAGCGGCTGCTTCTGCAGCGCGAGGATGTCCTCGTAGCGCGTGATCGACCAGAAGCCGCGGCCGCTCTTCTCGTCCTGCCAGTGGCACGGGTCCTCGTCGCGCAGGCGCTTGAACCAGTCGTGCGGCGTCCGCTGCACGAACGTCTCGAGGTCCGTGAGGTCGATGTCGGCGAGGTCGGCGGGGGTCGCGATGGCCATGCCGGAACGGTACCGCGCCCGTGCGGAGCCGGCTACCGGCGGGTGCCGAGGCCGGCCAGGAGGCCGTCGACGTAGGCCTCGGGGCCCGGGCCGCCGAGGGTCAGGCGCTGGGTGTAGTAGCCCAGAACGCAGGCGCCGAAGAGCGCGGCGCCGACCTCGTCGGGGTTCGCCTTCGCCGGCAGCTCGCCCGCGGCGATCGCCCGGCGCGCGAGCGCGGCGAAGCGCTCGACGATGGCCTTCTGGCGCTGCCGCACGATGCGGCCGATCGCCTTGTCGCGGCCCGCCTCGGCCCAGACGTCGAAGCCCGCGCCGCCGTACGGGCCGCGCGTGACGCGGTCGACGACGGCGACGGCCCGGACGAGGGTGTCGCGCAGGGTGTCGCCGTCCCGCACCTCGAGCGCGGCGTCGAGCACCGCGGTCAGCTGCTCGATGTTCTCCTCGGCGATCGCCAGCACGATGTCGTGCTTGCCCTTGAAGTAGACGTAGATCGCGCCGGCCGAGACGCCAGCCTCGGCCTGGAGGTCGAGCATCGACGCGGCGTGGAAGCCCCGGCGCGCGAAGCAGGCGCGGGCCGCATCGAGGATGTGCCGGCGGCGGGCGGCGTAGGTCTCGTCGCGGAGCTTCGGCACGGCTGCCGGCAGTGTACGGGAGAAAGCGAACGCCGCAAGGCGGGGCGCACACGTGCGCGGGGCCGTTGCATTTTGGATCCAATCTTGTAGGCTGCGGCCATCCCCCCGGCACGGAGGCAGGCGTTGGCGGCCATCGAGGCACCCGAGTTCGACCTTCTCGACCACCGCATGTTCGCGGAGCGCGAGCCCTGGGACGTGTTCGCCTGGCTGCAGGAGCACGCGCCCGTCTACCGCCACCCGGAGCCCGACGGCGACGGCTTCTGGTGCGTCACGACGTACGACGACGTGCTCCACGTCCTCAAGCAGGCGACCCTCTTCTCGTCGCAGGTCGGCGGCTCCGCCCG
>CAIQOY010000009.1 GCA_903873565.1 uncultured Actinomycetes bacterium | reverse complement strand
GCGAGGTTGTGGGTGACGATCACCACGCTCAGCGATCCCGCGAGCTGCACGATCAGCTCCTCGATGCGCGCCGTCGAGCGCGGGTCGAGGGCCGAGCAGGGCTCATCCATCAGGATCACCTCGGGGTTGGCCGCGAGGGTGCGGGCGATGCAGAGCCGCTGCTGCTGGCCGCCGGACAGCGACAGGGCGTTGCGGTCGAGGTTGTCCTTGACCTCGTCCCACAGGCCGGCGCGCTGCAGCACGTCCGCGACCTGCGGCATCAACTCGCCACGGGACGGGCGGCGCTTGGCCTGCTCGCGGATCGCGAACGCGACGTTGTCGAAGATCGTCATCGGGAACGGGTTCGGCTGCTGGAACACCATCCCGACCCGCCGGCGGAGGAGGTTGAGGTCGGTGCCACCGGCGTAGACGTCCTCGCCGTCGAGCAGGATCTGCCCGCCGATCGAGGCCGTCGGGGCGAGCTCCGTGAGTCGGTTGATCGAGCGCAGGAGCGTCGTCTTGCCGCAGCCCGAGGGCCCGACCAGCGCCAGGACGCCACCGCGCGGCGCGTCGAGATCGACGCCGTGCAGGATCTCGTTGCCGGAGAAGGCGACCCGCAAGCCGCGCGCCGCGAGCACGAGGTCCGACGGGTCGGCGACGTGCGGCGGGTGGGACTGCGGGGTGGTCGGCTCGGCCCGGGTCGGCGCAGCAGCCGGAGTCGAGGTCGGTGCGGCCGGTGCAGCCGCGGCCTCGCCGACCGGGTGCGGCTCGGCGGCCGCGAGGACGGCGGGCGCGGGCGAGATCGCGACCGGCGGCGCCGCCGGTGGAGCCGCCGCGGCAGTCGGGTCGCTCGGGTCGCCGGCGGGACGCAGGTCCGCGCTGCGGTCGAGGGCGTGGCGCCACTCCTGGCGCTTGGCCCGGTCGTCGAGTCGCTGCTGGTCGTCCTGGGGTTCCAACGGGGTCACCGCTTTCCGATCTTGCGCCGACTCGAGCGGATCAGCGCGATGTTGACGATGAGGATCACGACCATGAGGACGAAGGCCGCGCCGTACGCCGGCCCGGGCGAGTTGCCCTCGCCCGCCGGAGAGGAGAAGTAGATGTAGGTGGTCAGGGTCGACCCCTCGCTGCGCAGGAAGTCGAGCAGGTTCCACGGCAGGTACCAGCCGTCCGGCGGCGCCTGCAGGACCGCGCCGCCGAGCAGGATCCAGACGATCGCCGTGTCTCCCGCGATGCGCCCGATGCCGAGCATGATCCCGGTTGCGATGCCGGGGCGCGCGCCGGGCACGACGATCCGGCGGATCGTGGTCAGTCGGCCCTTCCCGAGTGCGTAGGCGGCTTCGCGCTGCTGGTTCGGCACGCCGAGGATCGCGGCCTGGCTCGAGCGGACCACGGGCGGAAGCCCGATCAGGGCCATCATCAACGACGAGCAGAAGAACGACTGCGCGGTGGCCATGCCGGTGCCGCCGACCGGGTTGGAGAGCCAGGCGAGCCACCCCTGTGAGAAGATCGCGAGGCCGAACAGCGCGAAGACCACGCTCGGGACGCCGAAGATCAGGTCGATCGCCGTGTCCGTCCCCTTGGCCAGCCATGCGGGCTGGCGGTACTCGGTCAGGAAGATCGCGACGCCGAGGCCGAGCGGGATCGCCACCGCCATGCCGAACGCGACGACGATCAGGGTCCCGACGATTGCCGGCAGGATCCCGCCGGACACGCCCTGCTCGAGGGAGCCCGCGGCAGGCTCGCCCGTCAGGAAGTCCCATGAGATCGTGCCGATGCCCTGGACGATCAGCCACAGCATCAGGACGGCCACGGCGACCATGAGGATGCCGCCGGCGCCGTAGGCGATGCCGATGCCGAGGCGGTCGGAGAGGCGGGTCGGCACGTCAGCTGCCGCCCAGCTTCTTCTCGGCGGCGCGCGAGGCGATCTTGGCGCCGATGGTCAGCGCCGCCGTGGTTATCAGCAGGATCACGCCGAAGGCGAACAGGTTGGCCTTCAGCTCGGGGGACTCGAAGCCCTCGGAGTAGTCGACGATCGACGAGGCGAGGGTGCGCACCGGCTCGAGGAAGAAGAAGTAGCCGTCGAGCGGGTTCGGGATGAAGGCGATCGACCCCGTCGCCATCGACAGGGCGATCGCCTCGCCGACGGCGCGCCCCATCGCGAGAGTGGTCCCGGCGACCAGGGCCGGGCGGATCGCGCGGATCGAGACGCGGCGCGTCATCCGCCACTCGTCGCAGCCCAGCGCGATCGCGCCCTCCTTCCACTTGACGGGCACGGCACGCAGGGCATCGGCGAAGATCGCGATCATCAGCGGCGCGATCATCAGGGTCAGGACGAGGATGCCGAGCAGGACGTTCGCGCCGGTCAGGGTCACGACGGGCGAGATCTCCTCGGCCTTGTCCTGCGGGATCAGGTTCTGCTCGATCAGCGGCGCGAGGACGAGGATCGCGAAGAGGCCGTAGATGACCGACGGCGTCGCGGCGAGGATCGAGACGATCGGGTCGAGGAAGGCCGCGAGGCGCTTCGGCGCGAGCTCGGCGATGAAGATCGCCGACAGGAGCGCAAAGGGGAAGGAGAGGAGCAGCGCGCCGCCGGTGGTCAGCAGCGTGCCGAGGATCGCCGGCCAGGCGTTGAGCGTCGTGTAGCGGCCGCCCTCCGGGTCGCCCAGGAACGAGTACCCGAGCTGGATGTCCAGCGGCTCGTCGCCGGTGCCGAACCAGCTCAGTCCGTTGGCGGAGAAGGACGGCCAGCCGACGTAGAAGACGAAGATGGTGATCGACGCGATCAGGATCAGCATGAACGCCGAGATCGCGATCAGGACGCCGCGGAAGATGCCGTCGGCCCGCGTCGCGGACGCACCGCCGGACTGGGGCTGGGGATCGACGAGGGGGCGGGTGAAGGTGGCCATGGTTCGGGGCAGGCAGGAAGGGAGCGGGAGGGCCCCGGCTGCGCCGGGACCCTCCCGCGTGTCAGCGCGTCGAACCTAGGAGACGCACTGGTCGTAGGTGCCGGTGAACGGCACGGCGTAGTTCTTGATCACCGCCGCGCCCTTGCTGCTGCGGACCCAGTCGATGTAGGTCTTGACGTCACCGGCAGGCTCGCCCTTGGTGACGAAGTACTGGCAGTTCCAGTACTTGTACTTGTTGCTGACCACGTTCTGCAGGGTCGGCGTGACGCCGTCGATCGGGATCGTCTTGACGGTCGCGCCGCCCGAGCCCACGGTGTAGGCGTAGGTGACGTAGGCGATCCCGCCCTTCGTGTTCGCCACGGACGAGCGATCGAGCGCGTTCGAGGCGAGCGCCGGGCACGAGTTCGAGACCGGCGTGTTGATGTTGCCCAGGAAGAGCTTCTGGAAGGACTGGCGGGTGCCGGAGGTCGAGACGCGCGAGAAGCACTTGATCGCGCCGCCCGCGGCCCAGCCGACGTCCTTCCAGTTGGTGATCTGGCCGAGGAAGATCTGCTTGACCTGCTCGCCCGTCAGGCCCTTGATCGGGTTGGACTTGTTCACGATGATCGCGAAGGGCTCCTTCGTGATCGGGGTGAACACGGTGCCAGCCGGCGTCGACGACGACTTGTCGGACGACGAGTTGCCGATCTGGAACGTGCCGTTCGCCGCGCCCGTCTGGCCGGCGCCGGAGCCGCCGCCCGAGACCGTGACGCGGTACTTGCCGCCCGTCTCCTTGCCGTACTGCGCGGCGAGGGCGGAGCCCAGGACCTGCAGGCCGGTCGATCCGCCGGTGATGATCTTCGTCGCGGCGGTGGCCGTGCCGGCGAAGGCCGCGAGGGCCGCCATCGTCACGGCGAGGATGAGGATCTGCTTCTTCATAGCTGCCTTTCTCGTTTCTCTGTGTCGGGGAACGTCAGGAGGCGTCGGCCGCGCGGGCCTCGGCGGAGTCGACGCCCGGAGCCGTGTAGGCCCAGGTGCCGTAGAACTTGGCGGCGCCGGCGATCGCGCCCTGCGCCGTGATGCGGAAGCCGTGCTTGGAGGCATTGCCCGTCAGCGGGTACACCTCGACGGCGTAGGCGCCATCGCTGTTCTTCGAGATGTTGAAGATGTCCGCCTCGGACTTGTCGAAGTACTCGGCGGCGGAGCCGGTCTTGCCCGGGTAGACGCAGAGGAAGCCGGGCGGGGCCGTCGGATTGGCGAACGTGCCGGAGCAGTCGCCGTTCTCGTTGAGGCCGCCGAGGATCCCGACCTTCGGTGCGCGGATCGGCACCGGTGCCTGAAGCGGGAACGAGACGCCGGCGCCGAACGCGTTCTGGCAGGCGCGCGAGGTGGCGCTGTACGTGAAGGCCGGCGAGGAGCCGCAGTTCTGCGGGTTCGTGAACTCGATGCCCACGACGCCGGTGACCGTGGTGCCCCACGGGATCTTGCTGATGTCGAGCGTGCGCTGCGGGAACTTGCCCTTGGCGTTGGTGGGCACGACCGAGTTGGGCTGCTTGCCCTGCGGCGAGAGCTTGAACCCGCTGAGCGCGTAGCTGTTGCGGGCCAGCGAGACCGGCCCCTCGGCGCCGACGAGCGCCGGGGCGGCGAAGGCCGCGCCGATCGCCGCGCAGACGCCGAGCGCGATGAGACGACCGTTCCTCTTCAAAGATCCTCCTTGGGGATCCCGCGGGGTCTCCGCGGTCAGCCGGGACCGTACGGAGCGGCCGCGGGCCCGTGGGTGAAGGCTCTGGGGCAGTCGCGTACCGGATCGGTGAAGGCGCGTCGGGGCCTTCACATTCGGCGCGCAATCGGCCCTGCGGGGCGCCTCGGGGCGTTCGTTAAGGCTCTGTTCGGACCGCGCGGCGACCCCCGCGGCGCGCCGTTTCGGGGGTAGCGTGGGAGCCGTGAGCGCAGCACGGGCAGCCCGCTACCTCCTTGACGAGGGCCCGCACCGCCGCGACCAGGCGGTCGAGCTGGCGCGCGGCATCGTCGCCGACGAGCTGTCGCCCGCCGACGAGGTCGTGCAGGCCTGCGTGATCCTGCGCCGCGCGGGCCTGATCGACGAGGCCGTCGCCGCCGCCGGCGTCGCCGCCGCGCGCGGGGCCGACGTGCCGCCCGACGTGCTCGCGCTGGGCCGCGAGGCGGGTCGCCGCCGGCGCGGGCCGTTCAGCCGCGCCGCCTGAACCCGGCGAAACATCCGGTGCCGTTGGGTATCGTTGCGCGGCAGACGACCAGGAGGACCCCGTGCGTATCGCGATCTGCGTGAAGGAAGTCCCCGATCCGTCCGCCGAGAAGCGGATCGACGAGGGCACGAGCCGGCTGGTGCGCGCCGGCGAGAACACGCTCAACCCCTACGACCGCCACGCGATCGAGGCCGCGGTCCGGATCAAGGAGGGGCCCGCCCCCGACACCGAGATCACCGTGGTCACGGTCGGCCCGGAGAGCGCGGCCCGCAGCGTCGACCGCGCGCTCGCGCAGGGCGGCGACCGCTCCGTGCACGTCGCCGACGAGGCGGCCGCCGGCAGCGACCTGCTCGGCACGGCCCGCATCCTGGCGGCGGCCCTCAGGCGCGACCAGTACGACCTGATCCTGCTCGGCCAGCAGGCCGCCGACGCCGAGTGCTACGTGATGGCCGGCCTCGTCGCCGAGCTGCTCGAGCTGCCCTGCGTCACGCAGGCCGCCTCGATCGAGCTCGGCGACGGCTCCGTCACGGTCAAGCGCCAGGTCGAGACGGGCTACGACACGGTCAAGGCGCAGACGCCGTGCGTCGTGTCGGTGTCCGACGCGATCAACGACCCGCGCTACCCGCCGCTGCCGGCGATCATGGGCGCCAAGAAGAAGCCGCACGAGGTGCTCGCGCTGGCGGACCTCGGCGTCGACCCCGCCACGGTGGGCGCCGCGGGCGCCGGCACGAGGGTCGGCGGGCTGTCGAGGCCCGAGGGCCGCGGCGACACCGTCCTGATCGAGGACGACGGGTCGGCGGCCGAGAAGATCATGGAGTTCCTCGTCGAGAAGAAGGTGGTGGCCTGATGGCCGGTATCGCGGTCCTCTGCGAGGTCCAGGGCGGCCAGGTCGCCAAGGGCTCGCTCGGCGTCCTCGAGGAGGCGGCCCGCCTCGGCCAGGCGATCGGCGAGCCGGTCACCGCGGTCGTCACGGGCTCCGGTCTCGACGACGCGGCGCTCGCCGCCCTCGGCGGCCACGGCGCCGCGACGGTGGTCGCGGTCGACGACCCGCGCCTCGGCGCCGGGCTCGCGCAGCCCGTCGTCGACGCCTGCGCCGCGGCGCAGGAGGCGGGCCAGTACCGCTACTGGCTGGCCGGCGCCTCGATCATGACCGCCGACGCGATGGCGGGCCTCGCGGCCCGGCTCGGCGCCGGCATCGTGATCGACGCCGTCGAGCTCCACGCCGACGGCTCCGACCTCGTCACGCGCCGCTCCGGCCTCGGCGACTCGGTGCTCGCGCACTGCGGCTTCACGACGCCCGTCGGCGTGGTGGTGACCCGCGCGAACTCGTTCGCCCCGACGGAGGGCGCCTCCGGCTCCGCGCCGGTCGAGCGCATCCAGCCGTCCTTCCGCAGCTGGTCGGAGGGCGTCGAGCTGGTCGGCCACGAGGACGCCGAGGACTCCGGTCCCGACATCGGCGCGGCCGACGTGCTCGTGGCCGGCGGCCGCGGCCTCGGCGACGCCGGCGGCTTCGCCGTGATCGAGGACTGCGCCGCCGCCTTCGGCGGCGCCGTCGCGGCGACCCGCGCGGTCGTCGACGCGGGCTGGTACCCGTACTCGGCCCAGGTCGGCCAGACCGGCAAGACGGTCTCGCCGAAGCTGTACATCGCCTGCGGCATCTCCGGGGCGATCCAGCACAAGGTCGGGATGCAGGGGTCCGGCACGATCGTCGCGATCAACAAGGACAAGAACGCCCCGATCTTCGACTACGCCGACCTCGGCGTGGTCGGCGACCTGCACGACATCGTCCCCAAGCTGACCGAGCTGATCCGGGCGCGGGGCTAGGCGCGGGCGGGCGGGGCGGCCAGGGCGGCCGCCCCGCCCCGCGTGCCGCCCGGCAGGGCGAGCGAGCCGGCGCCGGCGAGCGCCACCATGAGCGCCGAGGCGACGAGGCACGCCTCGAGGCCCTGCCACTGGTAGATCAGGCCCGAGAGCAGCGTGCCGGCCAGCCGGCCGGCGGCGTTGGCCATGTAGTAGAAGCCGACGTTCATCGCGACCTTGTCGCCGTCCGCGTAGCGCAGGATCAGGAACGAGTGCACGGACGAGTTGAGCGCGAACACCACCCCGAAGGCGATCAGGCCGGCGACCAGGGCCAGGGTGGGGTCGACGTCCGCCCACAGCGCGAGCGCGATCAGGGCGGGGAGGGCGGCGAGGCCGAAGGCGAGCCAGGCCGCGGTGCGCCCGCTCGGCTCCGCATGGCCCTCGCGGCGCAGGACCCGCGGCGCCGCGGCCTGCACCGCGCCGTAGCCGATCACCCAGATCGCCATGAAGCCGCCGACCTCCCAGAACGACCAGCCGAGCACGGTGCGCAGGAAGACGGGCAGGGCGACCACGAACCAGACGTCGCGCGCGGCGAACAGGAACACGCGGGCCAGGCTGAGCACGTTGATCGCGCGCGAGTTCGAGAAGATGCGCGTGAACTTCGCCGCGCGGCTGGCGCGGCCGAGGTCGCCGCGCATGGCCGCGAGCACGAGCACGAGGCCGGCGCCGACGAGGACGGCGAGGACGCCGAGGCCGGCCTGGAAGCCGACGGTGGACAGGAGCAGGCCGCCGACGAAGAAGCCGACGCCCTTGAGGGCGTTCTTCGAGCCGGTCAGGACCGCCACCCAGCGGAACAGCGCGTCGTCGCGGCCGGCCGGGGCGACCAGCTTGACGGCAGACTTCGAGCTCATCTTGGTCAGGTCCTTGGCGATGCCGCTGAGGGCCTGCGCGGCCATCACGTAGCCGACGACCAGCCACTGGTCGGGGGCGAGCGCGAGCATCCCGAGCGCCCCGAGCTGCACGACGAGGCCGAGGAGCAGCGTGGAGCGCAGCCCGAAGCGGGCCCCGATCCAGCCGCCCGCGAGGTTCGTGGCGATGCCGAACGCCTCGTAGAAGACGAACAGCGTGGCCAGCTCGAACGGGCTGTAGCCGAGCTGGTAGAAGAAGAACAGGACGAGGATGCGGATCGCGCCGTCCGCGATCGTGTCGGCCCAGTAGGCGGCGGTCACCACCGCGTAGTTGCGCAGGTCGCCCGCGCGGGCCGCCGCGTCCGCCACGGGGCTACCCGGCGGGCAGGAGCCGCGCCACGAGCGCCGCGAGCTCCGCGTAGCGGTTGGCGTAGCCCCACTCGTTGTCGTACCAGGCGAGCACCTTGGCCTGCGTGCCGGCGATCACGCGGGTCGACGGCGCGTCGACGATCCCCGAGCGCGGGTCGGTGCGGTAGTCGATCGACACGAGCGGGCGCTCCTCGTAGCCGAGAATGCCGCGCAGGGAGCCCTCGGCGGCGGCGCGCAGGACGCCGTTGACCTCCTCGGCCGTCGTCTCGCGGGCGAGCTCGAAGACGCAGTCGGTCAGCGAGGCGTTGAGGAGCGGCACGCGCACCGCGAGGCCGTCGAGGCGCCCCTCGAGCTCGGGGAAGATCAGCCCGATCGCCCGTGCGGAGCCCGTGGTGGTGGGGATCAGGGACAGGCTCGAGGCGCGGGCGCGGCGCAGGTCGTCGTGGGGGCGGTCGACGATCGTCTGGGTGTTGGTCTGGTCGTGCAGCGTGGTGATCTGGCCGTGGCGGATGCCGATCGCCTCGTGCAGGGCCTTGACCACGGGCGCCAGGCAGTTGGTGGTGCAGGAGGCCGCCGTGACGATCGCGTGCACGTCGGGCAGATAGGCGTCCTCGTTGACGCCCATCACGATGTTGGCCGCCGTCGGGTCGTGGACGGGGGCCGCGACCACGACCTTGCGGGCGCCGCGGGCGAGGTGGGGCGCGAGCCGCTCCGGCGTCTTCAGCCGCCCGGTCGCCTCGAGCACGATCTCGACCCCCGCGTCGCCCCACGGGATGTCGGCCGGGTCGGGGTGGGCGCTGACGCCGATCAGCCGGTCGCCGATCGCGACCTGGTCGCCGGCGGCGGCGATGCGGCGGTCCCAGCGCCCGTGCACCGAGTCGAACTCGAGCAGGTGCGCGCAGGCCTCCGCGCCGCCGCCGGTCTCGTTGACGTGCACGACCTCGAGGCCGAGCTCGGGGCGGTCGTGCAGCGCGCGCAGGGCGAGCCGCCCGATGCGGCCGAACCCGTTGATGCCGACGCGCACGGTCACGGGCGCTCCCCGAGCAGGGCCGCGACCCGGTCGAGCGCGCCGGGCACGAGCGTGTAGTAGGCGAAGGAGGCCTCGCGGCGGCGCTGGACGAGGCCGGCGCGGCGCAGGACGCCGAGGTGGTGGCTGACGCTCGGCTGCGCGATCCCGAGCGGGTCGGTCAGGTCGCAGACGCAGACGCCGTCCGGGGCCGCCGAGGCGAGCCGGTGCAGGATCTTGAGCCGGTTGGGCTCGGCCAGCGCCTTGAGGGTGCCGGCCAGCGCGGCGGCCTCGGCGTCCGCGAGGGCGGGCGCGGTCAGGGGCGTGCGGCAGGCGAGCGGGGCGCTGGCGGCGGGCTCCACGCCGTCACCATAGACGGCCGTCGATATCGATGGGTATCGATCCGGTGACGCGTCAGGCGCCCGTGCCGAGCGCCTCCTCGAGGCGCAGCAGCTTGAGGGCGATCTCGATCATCAGCCAGTCGTCGTCCTTGATCGAGATCCCGGTCAGGTCCTCGATCCGGCGCAGGCGCTGGCGCAGCGTGTTCGGGTGCACGTAGAGGGCCTGCGCGGTGGCGGAGATGTTGCCGCGCTGGCGCAGGAACTCCTCGAGCGTGCGGGTCAGCTGGGCCTGGCGCTGGGCGTCGTACTCGCGCAGCCGGCGCAGCGCCTGCCGCTGGCGGTCGCGGGCGTCGCCGTCGAGCGGCACGCGCAGCAGGTACTTGTAGGGGCCGAGGCCGTCGTACGGCACGATCGCCGGGTGGTCGACGACCACGGGCGCGGCGAGCGCGGCCTGGCGGGCCTCGGCGAGGCCGACCTGCACCGCGGCGGGCCCGACGCACGGGCTCGACACGCCCACCACCAACGG
Source organism: uncultured Actinomycetes bacterium (assembly GCA_903873565.1). Classification (GTDB taxonomy): domain Bacteria; phylum Actinomycetota; class Thermoleophilia; order Gaiellales; family F1-60-MAGs149; genus F1-60-MAGs149. The sequence goes on along the minus strand of CAIQOY010000009.1, from coordinate 7,480 downwards.
CAGCCGCGCCGCGCCCTCGCCGAGCGCCCGCTCGAGCCGGCGCAGCGTCTCGGCCTCGTCGCCGCCGAGCGCGGGCACCAGCGCCACGGCCTCCTCGTCGCGCTGGTCGACGAGCACGCCGGGCAGGGCCTTCGCGAGCGCGCCGCGGAAGCGCTCCAGCGCGCGGGCCCGGTCCTCGTCGGGGGCCTCGCGCCAGCCGAGCGCGACCAGCGCGAGCTTCGGCTGCGTGAAGTCGCAGCCGAGCCGGCGCGCCCGGCCGGGCAGGCCGTCGGCGAGGCGGCCGGCGGCGAGGTCGGCGAAGAAGTCCTTGATCAGGTTGCGCTCCTCGAGGCCCTCGATCAGCCGGATCTTCTTGATGCCGACGGCGACCTGGGCGGCGATCGAGGCGGCGAGCTCGCGCTCGGCCTCGCTGAAGGCGCGGCCGTCGGCGGCCTGCGCGATCAGGGCGCCGAGCACCTCGCGGTCGGCGAGCATCGGCACGAGCAGGCTGTCGGGGGCGGGGCGGCCGCCGAGCAGCGCCGCGCCGAGCGTGTCCTGGACGGAGCGGCCGTCGCCCGAGCGGCGGGCCTCCGCCAGCTCCGACACGGTCACCTGCGGCGGCGCCTCGCCGGGGTCGGGCGCCGAGGCGTGGCGGTGCAGGCGGTCGCCGCGGTCGAGCAGGTAGATGTGCGCCTCGCTGGCCCCGAGCAGGGGCAGCGCCTGGTCGGCGGCCGTGGGCAGGAGCTCGTCGAGCGCGGTCGCCGACGAGACGGCGGCGCTGAGCACCGACAGGCCCTCCAGCTCGCGCACGCGCCGGCGCGCCTCCTGGTAGAGGCGCGCGTTGACGATCGCGCTGGCCACCAGCGAGGCCGAGTGGGTCACGAAGGCCGCATCCTCCTCGGTGAACACGCGCGGGGCCTCCGCGTGGAGGGCGATCACGCCGATCACCTGGTCGTCCGGGGCCACGAGGGGCACGGACACGATCGACTGGTACTTCTCCTCCTCGAACTCGGGGAAGTACTTGACGCGCGGGTCCTGCAGCGCGTGCTCGGCGATGAAGACGGGCTCGCGGTGCTCCGCGACCCAGCCGGCGAGGCCCTCGCCGCGGGCCATCGAGACCCGCCCGATCTGCTCGCGGTAGCGCTCGTCGGAGACGGCGCGCAGGACGAGCGCGCCGTCGGGGCCCTCCGCGATGAAGATCAGGGTCGCGTGGGCGCGCGCCTGCTCGGTGACGAGCTCGACGATCGCGCCGAGGACCCGCTCGAGGTCGACGCTCGAGGAGACCGTGCGGATGATCTCGTAGAGGACCCGGCGCTCGTCCGCGGGAGCGGCGGCGGGGTCCGGAGGTGCGGGGACCCGTGTGTTCAGAGTGGACACCCTACCAGTGCGGATTGCCACGTGCACGGCCCGCCCTGCGGGCCCGCCGGGGGGTGATCGGCGCCTGGATCCCACGATCTGGGCCGCAGGCGGCCCGAACCGCGTCCCGATATGTGGAAACCCTCCTATCAGGGCCCTGCGCAATGCGTGCGGCGCACATTGCCCGGAACCCCCGTCGGCCTTAGGTTTCCTGCCATACCGAGGACGCTCGGCACCGGTCGGGGACGCCCGATCGGGGGACTAGGGAGAGAGGAGCACGTCCGTCATGACGGATATGGAGGAGTACCTCGCCGCACCGGGTCGCGACGACCAGGTCAAGGAGGTCCGCAAGCTGATCGACGCCACGGGCGTCGAGTACGTCTACTACCAGTTCGCGTCGGTCACCGGCCGGATCATGGGCAAGGGCGTTCCGGCCAAGCACTGGGAGTCGATGGCCCGCAAGGGCTTCCAGCTCGTCTACGGCGCCACGGCGAACCTGTTCGTCGACCGCCACGGCGACTACATCGGCTACGGCCCGGAGGCCCGCGAGCTCGTCGGCCTGCCCGACCCGGAGACCTTCGCGCAGCTGCCCTGGGACCCCAAGGTCGCGCGCGTCTTCTGCACCCTGTTCCGCGGGCGCGAGGAGGAGGTCGACCCCGGCTCCTACCTGACTGCCGACTGCCGCGGCAACCTCAAGCGCACCCAGGCCGCCTTCGAGGCCGACCACGGCATGCGCCTGATGGCCGGCACCGAGCCGGAGATGATGTGGCTCAAGAACAAGGAGGACGGCACCCCGTCGGTCGAGGGCCTGTCCAAGCCGTTCTGCTACCACATCGACCAGTTCTCCGAGTTCCAGCCGCTGATCCACAAGGTCATGGAGTACGCCGGCGCGCTCGGCCTCGACATGATCCAGGGCGACCACGAGGACGCCCCCGGCCAGCTCGAGCTGAACTTCAACTTCGACCGCGCCGAGATCACCGCGGACAACCTCACCACCTACCGGCAGATCTGCAAGCAGGTCGGCCGCGAGATGAACGCCTTCCCGTGCTTCATGCCGAAGCCGTTCATGGGCGTGTCGGCCAACGGCTGCCACCACAACATCTCGATCTGGAAGGGCGACCAGAACCTGTTCGACCCGCCGGACCCGTCGAACCCGATGATGCCGGGCGACGTCGGCCTGTGGGCGATCGGCGGCATCCTCAAGCACCTCAGCGCCCTGACCGCCATCTCGTCCCCGACGGTCAACTCGTACCGCCGGCTCTGGGACACGGGCTTCTGGGCGCCGGTCTTCGCGGACTGGGGCTTCCAGAACCGCACCACCGCGCTGCGCGTGTCGGCCCCGGGCCGCTTCGAGTACCGCTCGGTCGACTCGGCCGTCAACCCGTACCTCTCGCTGAACGCGCTGATCCACGCCATGCGCGACGGCATCGAGAACCAGATCGACCCGGGCCCGCCGGAGGAGCGCAACATCTACGAGGCGATGAAGGCCGGCAAGGACGTCAAGCGCATCCCGATGACGTTCGGCGAGGCCCTCGAGGCGCTCGACAACGACGAGGTGATCAAGGCCTCGATGCCGGGCGACATGTACAAGGTCTTCCGGCACTACAAGTGGGACGAGTGGGAGCGCTACTGCGCCACCGTCACCGACTGGGACGTGGAGGAGTACCTCGACATCCTCCCGTAGGGGGGCTGCCGGGCAAACCATCGAAACCGACGAGGGCAGAGATCACCGTGTGCGGAATCGCAGGAATCATCTACAAGGACGGGCACCACAACGTCGGGCAGGACATGACGCGGATGCTGCAGTCCATGAAGCACCGCGGCCCGGACTCGACCGGCTACGCGCTCTACGCGCCGCCGACCGAGAACGTGGTCATGCGCTACACGACGGCCAACACCACGACGCCGCGTGACTACGAGTTCCAGGACCGCCTCAAGCGCAACCGCGCCGAGGCCGAGCGCCGCATCGCGGCCCTCGGGGCGAAGATCGTCGCCTGCGAGCAGGAGACGGACTACGCCTTCCGCCTGACCCTGGACTACAAGGGCGAGCTGAAGGCCCTGGCCGACCAGATCGAGGACATCTCCGACTGCGAGGTGCTCTCGCTCGGCCACTCCCTCGAGATCATCAAGGACCTCGGCGACGCCGAGACCGTCTGCGCGCAGTACGGCCTCGAGCAGTTCCAGGGCACGCACGCCATCGGCCACGTCCGCATGGCGACCGAGTCCGACGTCGACATCTCCGGCGCGCACCCCTACTGGGCGTACCCGTTCAGCGACATCGCGGTCGTGCACAACGGCCAGCTGACGAACTACTTCCAGTGGCGCCGCCGGCTCGAGCGCAACGGCCACCGCTTCAACTCCGAGTGCGACTCGGAGATCATCGCCGTCTACCTGGCGGAGAAGATGAGCGAGGGCCTGTCGCTGAAGGACGCCATGGAGGAGAGCCTCGACGAGCTCGACGGCGTCTTCACGTACATCTGCGTCACGGCCGACGCCCTCGGCGTCGCGAAGGACGAGATGGCGGCGAAGCCGCTGGTCCTCTTCGAGGGCGAGAACATGATCGCGCTGGCGTCCGAGGAGATGGCCATCAGGGCGATCATCGACCACGAGATCGACACCTACGACCCGTACGAGAAGGAGGTGATGGTGTGGACGCGCTGACCGGTGAGAGCAACATCGTCTACGACGCCCGCGGGCTCGTCGAGCCCAACGCGGACGTCCCGAAGATCTCGACGATCGACGGGGAGAAGGCGGAGTTCGACGCCCAGAACCTGACCACGCGCCAGATCAACCTCGAGCTGCGCTGGCTGATCAACGAGCAGGGGATCACGGACGTCACCGTCCGCAACCCCGGGGCCAAGCACTCGCTCGGCGTCGGCCTCCTGACGCGCTGCAAGATCACGTTCGACGGCTCCCTCGGCTACTTCGGCTGCGGGATCATCGACGGCCCCGAGGTCCACGTGAAGGGCCGCGTGGGCTGGTCGGCCTGCGAGAACATGATGAGCGGCGTCGTGGTCGTCGAGGGCAACGCGGGCTCCCTTACGGGGGCCGCGATGCGCGGCGGCGACCTGATCGTCAAGGGCCGCCTCGGCGCCCGCACCGGCATCGACCAGAAGGGCGGCACCATCCTCACGATGGGCTCCGTCGGCTCGATGACCGGCTTCATGATGCAGCGCGGCCGGCAGGTCATCTGCGAGGACGCGGGCCACGGTCTCGGCGACTCCATGTACGACGGGATCATCTACGTGGGCGGCAAGGTCAAGTCGCTCGGCATCGACTGCGTGCCGGGCGAGTGGACCGACGCCGACACGGAGTTCATCGAGCGGAAGTTCCGCATCTACGAGCTGGGAACGCCCCCCACGTTCCAGAAGTTCGTCTGCGGCAAGAAGCTCTACAACTACGACAACCTCGAGGCGTCCGAGCGCAAGCTCGTCCTCTAGGCGAAAGGGGGATACCGATCATGGCGAAGGAGAACGTCGAGGACGTCGAGCGGCAGCGGGCGGTGCTCGGGCGCAGCCCGATCTTCACGCACGCGGTCATCAACGACATCCACATGAAGGCCGAGCTCGGCCGCTACCGCATGCGCGGGTTCAGCATGTTCAAGCCGATCCCGCACTGGGACCAGCTGATGTTCATGCCGGGCACCCTCACGCGGTTCGTGATCGAGGGCTACCGCGAGAAGTGCGAGACCAAGACCGTGCTCGGCGGCCGCTTCGCGAAGAAGCCGCTCGAGCTCGACATCCCGATCTACATCACCGGGATGAGCTTCGGCGCCCTGTCCCTCGAGGCGAAGATGGCCCTGGCCAAGGGCGCCTCGATGGCGGGCACCGCGACCTGCTCGGGCGAGGGCGGCATGATCCCGCCGGAGCGCGACCTGTCGACGAAGTGGCTCTACCAGTGCATCCAGAGCCGCTACGGGTTCAACCCGCACCACCTGATGTGCGCGGACATGGTCGAGTTCTTCATCGGCCAGGGCTGCAAGGTGGGCCTCGGCGGCCACCTGATGGGCCAGAAGGTGACCGAGCAGGTCGCCGAGATGCGGAGCCTGCCCGCCGGCATCGACCAGCGCTCGCCGGCCCGCCACCCCGACTGGCTCGGCCCGGACGACCTCAGCCTCAAGATCCAGGAGATCCGCGAGGCGACGGACTACCAGATCCCGATCCAGCTCAAGCTCGGCGCCAGCCGCGTCTACGACGACGTGCGCATGGCGGCGAAGTGCGGCCCTGACACCATCTACCTCGACGGCGCGGAGGGCGGCACCGGTGCCGGCCCGCACATCGCCACCGAGGAGACCGGCATCCCGCTGATGGCGGCGATCCCCGAGGCGCGCCGCGCCCTCGAGGACGTCGGCCTCGCCGACGAGATCGACCTCGTCGTGGCGGGCGGCATCCGCAACGGCGGCGACGTGGCCAAGTGCCTCGCGCTCGGCGCCAAGGCGGTCGCCATCGGCCACTCGGCGATGATGGCGCTCAACTGCAACAAGGAGATCCCCGGCGTCACCGATTACGAGGGCACCGTGGGCGTTCCGGCGGGCGAGTGCTACCACTGCCACACGGGCCGCTGCCCGGTCGGCGTCGCCACCCAGGACCTGGAGCTGCGCAAGCGCCTCGTCGTCGACGAGGCCGCGGAGCGGGTCTACAACTTCCTGCACACCCTCACGCTCGAGGTCCAGATGCTGGCCCGCGCGTGCGGCAAGACCAACATCCACTCGCTGGAGCCGGAGGACCTCGCGGCCCTCACGGTCGAGGCGTCTGCGATGGCGAAGGTGCCGCTCGCGGGGACCCGCTACATCCCCGGCGTGACCGAGGAGCGCACGCTCAACGAGATCAAGGGCATGCTCGAGCGCCATCTCGTCAACCCGGTGGACTACCTGCCGGAGAGCGCGCCGCTGTCGGCCCAGCAGGGCGACTAGGAGACGACGACATGGCAGAGCAGAACGTCGCAACCGAGCGCCACAACCCGGAGCTCACCGTCGGCATCTCGGCGGAGTACCTCTCGGGGAAGCGCTTCCCCTACCAGGAGGACATCTCGACGATCGAGGATGTCGACCTGATGGAGTCCACCCCGGGCCAGGACCTCAACTGGCTCGAGGACATCACCCTCCTCGTGGAGGACGGCGTGCCGGCCGTGTTCGACCGGTACTCCAACTCCTTCGTCAAGATCTACTTCGAGATCCCGAAGGGCCGCGAGGACGAGATCGCCCGCAAGGTGCTGATCAAGCACCTGACGTCGGGCAACTCCTACGGCATCCAGCTGAAGGAGGCGCACGCCAAGTTCCCGCAGCCCGAGCTCGGGCCGTGGGTCAAGGGCTCCCGCACGGTCGGCACGGACTGGAAGCGGTCCGTCCTGCCGGGCTGGGAGGCCCCCTCGGGCCACTAGGCCCCGCACACCGCACGACGCACGACCCTCGGGGCGGGCCTTCGGGCCCGCCCCGAGGCGTCTGCGGGCCCGGAGCGGCGGCCGGCGCCTCAGCTGGCGTCGGCCACGGTGACCTGCTCGGCCAGGATCACGCCGTTGACGCCGAAGGTGCTCCCGACCATCGTGAAGCACTGGAGCGTGATCGTGGCCGGCGCGGTGTACGTCGCCACCCCGACGAGCGTCATCGGGATCACCTGTCCTCCGGAGGACGCCATCCACTGCTGCTCGGACTCCAGGACGCCCGCGCTGTCCTGCAGCATGCAGGTCATGTTCGACGCCGAGTTGGTGTTCGAGACGGAGAGCGTCGACTGGATCGCGTAGCTCCCGGCCGGCACCTTGAGGGAGGCCACGGTGGTGCCGCCGCCGGTGATCGGCTGGACCTGCCGCCCGCGCTTCGGCTTCGAGATGTACACGCGGTCGCGCGACGACTGATGGAGCCGGTCGCTGGTCAGCGACCCGGCCTTGATGTCCTTCGCGGTGATCGAGCCGTCCTTGATGTCGGCGCCCGTGATCAGCCGCTCGGCGCCGACCGTGGCGGCCGAGGCGAGGAGGGCGGTGAGGGCGATGGCGGTGATGGCGATGGGCGTGCGCATGGGACGGAGGCTACCGCCGCGATCGGGCCGCCTCCGTGCCGTCAGGCGCTGCCGGCGCGCGGGCGGCGCGCCTCGCGCACCTCGACCGCGACCTGCTCGCCGGCCGTGGCCGCGATCGTGGTGCGGCGCGCGCG
>CAIQOY010000008.1 GCA_903873565.1 uncultured Actinomycetes bacterium | reverse complement strand
CGGCTCGCGGAGGCGCCCTCCCACGGGCGCCCGATCTCCCAGTTCGACCCGCGCTCGGCCGGTGCCGACGCGTACTACCGACTCGCCCTGGAGGTGGTTGAGCGTGGCTAGGCAGACCGGGCTCGGGCGCGGCCTCAACGCGCTCCTCGATCCGACCGGGGGCGAGCCGACGCTCGTCACCCTCCCCATCGACCAGGTCCAGCCCAACCCGCGCCAGCCGCGGCGGGCCTTCGACCAGGAGGCGCTCGACGACCTCGCGCGCTCGGTCGCCCAGGACGGGATCATGCAGCCGATCCTGGTGCGCTCCGCGCCCGACGGCCGCTACGAGATCATCGCCGGCGAGCGCCGCTGGCGGGCGGCCCGCCAGGCCGGCCTGAAGACCGTGCCGGCGATCGTGCGCCGGGCGGACGAGCGGCAGACGCTGATCCTCGCCCTCGTCGAGAACGTCGTGCGCGAGGACCTCAACGCGGTCGAGGCGGCGCGCGGCTACGCCGCCCTGATCGACGAGCTCGACCTGACGCCGACCGAGGTGGCTGAGCGGGTCGGCCGCAGCCGCCCGACGATCGCCAACGCGCTGCGCCTGCTCGAGCTCCCCGACGACGTGCTCGACCTGATCGCCGCGGGCACCCTCAGCGAGGGCCACGGCCGGGCGATCCTCCAGGAGCCCGACCACGACCGCCGCCGGCAGCTCGCCAAGCGGGCCGTCGCCGACGGCCTCTCGGTCCGGCAGGTCGAGGCGCTGGCCCGTACGGCGCCCGACGCCAAGCGCGCCCCGCGCGCGGTCCGCGGCGCGTCGGCCGGCTGGTTCGACCACGACCTCGCGGCCGCCGCCACCGACGCCTGCTTCCGGGCGCTCGGGATGGTGGGGCGGGTCACCCCGACCCGCGACGGCTGCAAGCTCGAGATCCGGATCCGCTCCCGCGAGCAGCTCGAGGACCTCGTCGCCCGCCTCGCGGAGGCGGAGGCCGGGCACGAGCGGCACGATCGCGCCGCCTAACGTCATAAATAGAACGGCTGCTCGGTTGCGCAGGAACACCCTCTCGTCTTTGATGTCCGGGTGAGGCCGGTCCCCGACCCCGTGCTGCGCGGACGGGTTGCGCCGCTGGTCGCGTTGCCCCTCGCTGTCGCGGGCTCGTTGGTTGCGCATGAGCTGGCCTACCGCGTCGTCGGCGGCGGGCACGCGCACGACCTGCTCGCGGAGACGGGGCACGGCTATCTCGAGCATCTGCCGGCGGGTGCGATGCTCGGGTTGGCGGTGCTGGTGGTGGGTCTGGTCTTCGCGGCGGCGGGTCGGGCGCGTTCGGCGCGCACGCTGCCGGCGTGGGTGGTCGGGCTGGTGCCGTTCGCGGTCTTCGCGGTGCAGGAGCATCTGGAGCGCTGGGTGCACACGGGGGAGTGGCCGTGGGGTGCCGTGCTCGAGGCGACGTTCCTGGTCGGGGTCGTGCTGCAGGTGCCGTTCGCGGTCGTCGCGTGGGCCCTGGCGCGCGTGCTCCTGCGGGCGGTGGCGCTGCTGGTGGGCTCCGGCCTGCCGGCGCGGCGCCGGTTCGGGCGGCCGCGGATGTGCGGGGTTCGGGCTGAGCCGGCTCGCTCGCCGCGGGCGCCGCTGGCGGAGCGCGGGGCGCCGCGCGGTCCGCCCGTCGTGTCCTTCGCCTGATCCTCGCGCCCGCACGCTGCGTGCGGGCGCCTCATCACGACACGGAGGTCATCATGACCCGCTTCAACGCGCGCCTGCGCGCACTCATCGTCGCGTCCCTCGCGGGCGCGCTCCTCGTCGGCGCGGCTGGGCCGGCACACGGCCACGCGACCACGCAGACCTACGGCTCGACCCCGAAGGCCGACGGCTACGGCGCCTTCTGGATCCGGATCGGCCACGGCTGCGAGGACGCCAATGGCGACCCGGTCGCCGTCAACCGCGTCGTCGTGATCCTGTCGGCGGCGTGGCAGTCGGCGCGGCCGCAGCAGATCGCCGGCTGGCGGTCGAAGCGCACCGAGCTCCGGAGGGGCTCGGGCTACCGGGTCGAATGGACGGCGACCGGCGGCGACCTGCGCGACGACGAGTTCCAGGACTTCGGCATCAGCGTCAAGTACCCGGCCGTGGCGGGCACGTACCGCGTCCCGGTCGTGCAGCACTGCGGCGCGTACAGGACGGCCTGGGTCGAGGACGGCCACGACGCCGCCCACCCGGCGGCCACGATCACGGTCGCCGCAGGGTCCGGATCGTCCCACTAGACACGACCCCGGGGGCCGGCCGCGGCCGGCCCCCGGGTCCCAGCACCGCGCCTACGATCGGAGTCCCATGCACCGCCCGCTCGTTCTGCTGCTCGTCCTCACGACGGTCCTCGTTTCCGCTACCGCTGCGCTTGGGCATGCCGGCCTGTCGTCGCTCTCGCCGGCCCCTGACGCACGGCTGATCGAGCCCCCGCCGACGATCCGGGTGGTCTTCGCCGAGCGGGTCACCGGCGGGGCGGGCGCGCTGCGCCTGGTCGACGCCGCGGGCCGCCCGCGGGCGGGCGCACCGCGCATCGCCGGACGCGAGCTGACCGCGCAGGTCACCGGCAGCCTCGGGCCGGGCCGCTACGCCTACGCCTACGAGGTCACGAGCGGCGATGGGCACGTGATCCGGCGGGCGGTCCCCTTCGCGGTCAAGGTCACCACGCCGGCGGCGCCGGCCGCGACGGTCACCCTCTCGGGCCAGCGCCTGCGCCTCTCCGGCGCCCGGGTGGGGGTGCGCACCCTCGCCCTCTGGGGCGGGCTGGAGGAGGGCACGGCCGAGTGGCGGCACCCGTTCCTCGACGCCCCCTTCACCTGGACCTTCGCCGACGGCCGGGCGCGCGGGATGCTGCCCTTCCCCGGGGCGTATCGGCTGACCGTGCGTGCGCTCGTCGACGGCTTCAGCGAGCGCACCGTGAGCGGCACGGTGACCATCGCGGGATAGGCCCGGCCTCGTATAGGATCCCGCGCGTCGGGCGATTAGCTCAGTCGGTTAGAGCGCCTCTCTGATAAGGAGGAGGTCCCTGGTTCGAATCCAGGATCGCCCACTCGGGCACCCGTCGCCG
>CAIQOY010000007.1 GCA_903873565.1 uncultured Actinomycetes bacterium | reverse complement strand
GCGACGAGGTTGAGGGCGGTCTGGGAGGCCTGGAGGTCGCGCCCGATCGTGGGCAGGGTGACGTTGGCGACCGCGAGGTTCATGTTGGCCACGGCCGCGCTCGCGATCAGCGCGGTCAGGATCAGCCCCGCCCGCGGCGGCGACTCCGGCTTCGCACTCACCCGGCGGCCTCGCCGGCGTCGGCCGCGACCCGGCCGTCGCGAATCGCCTGCACCAGCGCGGCGTGGTCGGCCTCGGCGCGGTCCGCGTAGGCGACCGCGTACTCGACGAGGGCGTCCTCGAAGCGCTCCGACGAGCCCAGGTAGGCCGCGATGGCGACGCGGTCGCCGGAGCGCGCGTGCGCCTTGGCCAGCGTCCAGCCGCACAGCATCCCGTACAGGCCGAGCAGCTTGGCGTCCATCCGCGCGACCTCGACGGAGCCCTTCCAGTCGCGCAGCTGGCGCCAGTAGTAGTGGCGCCCGAGCGGCCCGTCGGACCAGCCGAGGAAGGCGTCGCTGGCCGACTGCATCAGCCGCTGCCCGGCGACGACGCGCTGGCCGGGGTGGGCGTAGGCCGACGGCGCGAGGTGCGGCTCGAGCGCGGACGGGCGCGCCTCCTTGACCTGCAGGAACAGCAGGTCGTCCTCGTCGGCGCCCTGCAGGAGCACGATCACGCAGCGGGTGCCGACGGAGCCGACCCCGACCACCTTGACCGCCGAGTCCACGTAGGTGTAGCGGTCGAGGAGCGTCCGCACGTCGTCGCGCACGGAGGCGCGGTAGGTCAGGAACACGCCCCGGATCAGCCCCTCGACGTCGTCGTCGGGGAGCAGCTCGACGAGGTCGCGCAGCGGCACGATCAGGGGCGGCTCGGCGACGATCCGCCGCTGGCCGTCGACGACCTCCGTGAAGCGGGCGACGGCCTGCAGGTGGTCCTTGCCGCGGGCGCGGTCGGCGACGCGCTGGGCGTAGCGGCGCCAGTCCTCGTCGGCGATCTCCGGGAGCCGCGCGTCCACCTCGATCTGGGCGTGCCACGCCTCGAGCGACGACAGCTCCGCGAACTCGGCCATCGCCGTCCGGTAGCGCTGCGCCGCGAGCCACGCCACCTCGCGCTGGCGCTTCGGCTTGAGGCCGCGGCTGCGGGCCGCGAGCACCATGCTCGCCGCCAGCCGGCGGACATCCCACTCGAACGGCCCCGGCAGCGTCTCGTCGAAGTCGTTGAGGTCGAACACCAGCGCCCGCTCCGGCGACCCGAAGACCCCGAAGTTGAGCAGGTGCGCGTCGCCGCACAGCTGCACGTCGAGGCCGCTGCGCGGGAGGCCCGCGCAGTCGTGGGCCATCAGCGCGGCGGCTCCCCGGTAGAACGCGAAGGGGTCCGCGGCCATCCGGGCGTAGCGGATCGGCACGAGCCACGGCAGCCGGTCGGCGTCGCCCGCGGCCACGATCGCCACGGGATCGCGCTCGCCGAGACCGGCCTCGGCCAGGCCGGCCAGCGGCAGGACCCCGCGCGCGGCCTTGCCGAGCGCGCGCCGCTCGGCCCGCGTCGCGTGGCGCGGCCAGCCGCCGGTGGTCGTCGTCTCCTCCACGGCGGGCAGTCTATGGGCGGCGAGCGCCGCCCGGTACACTGGCCGCATGGTCGTCGATCCGAAGCACGCGATCCGCCTGACGTACTGCGTCCCCTGAGGCGCGGCGCCGAACGCCGCGGGTCTCGCGGCGCGGATCATCCAGGGCTGGGGCCCCGTCCTGCGGGAGCTCGTGATCGTGCCGGGGTCGGGCGGCGTGTTCGACGTCGAGGCGGACGGCGCCGTGGTCTTCTCGAAGCACGCGCTCGGGCTGCGCGCCTACCCGGAGCCCGACGAGGTCCTCCCCGCCCTGCGGGAGGCGATCGGCCCCGAGGTCGCCTAGGAGGCGGCCGGCAGGGCGCGGGCGCCGTCCAGCGTCTCCTCGCCCGGCGTGCGCATCAGGGACAGGTCGATCTCGAGCGAGACGGCCTCGCCGACCAGGATGCCGCTCGGGTCGAAGGTGATCTCGAAGTCGCGCCGCGTGATCTCGCTGCGCAGCTCGAGGCCGCAGCGGTCGTGCCCGTAGGGGTCCTTGGCGACGCCGCCCGTGTAGGCCTCGAGCTCGATCGGGCGCGTGACGCCGTTGATCGTGATCTCGCCCTCGACGATGTAGTCGTCGTGGTTGGCGCGCACCTTCGTGACCTCGAAGGCCATCCGCGGGTGCTCGTCGGTGTTGAGGAAGTCCGCGCTGAGGAGGTGCCGGTCGCGCACCTCGCTGCCGGTCTGCACGCTCTTGGCCCCCACCACGGCCGCGCCGTGGACCTCCTCGCCGTCCGACTCCAGCGTCCCGGAGAAGTCGGTGAAGCGCCCGCGCAGCGTCGTGATGCCGAGGTGGCGGATCGCGAAGTTGATGCTCGAGTGCTCGGGGTCGATCGTCCAGCGGCCGGCCGGCACCATCGCGCCGGGCGCGGCCGCGGGCCGGGACCCGGCCACGGCGTCGGAGGGATCCTGCATGCGGCCATCGTCGGACCTGCGCGGCGTCCCCGCACGGCACGAACCCGATCAGGTCGCGCGGGATGCCCGCACGGGTGCGGCCCGGGCCCTACTCGGGCATGGGGCCGACGTAGTCGACCTGCGGGCGGATCAGGCGCGGGTACGCCATCTGCTCGAGCATGTGCGCCGTCCAGCCGGCGGTGCGGCTGACCGCGAACGTCGGCGTGTACAGGCCCGGGTCGAGGTCGATCGTCTCGAGCACGGCGGCCGCGTAGTACTCGACGTTCGTGTAGAGCCGGCGATCGGGCTTGTACTCGTGCAGGAGGCGCAGCGCGGTCTGCTCGACGTGGCGGGCGAGGCCGAGGCGCTCGTCGTCCGAGCCGAGGCGCTCGGCGACCTCGCCGAGGGCGCGGGCGCGCGGGTCGTAGGTCTTGTAGACGCGGTGGCCGAAGCCCATCAGGCGCTCGCCGGCCTCGATCTTCTCGCGCAGCCACGGCTCGGCGTTGTCCTTCGTGCCGATCTCGTCGATCATCGAGGAGACGTGGCTCGGGGCCCCGCCGTGGAGCTTGCCCTTGAGGGCGCCGATCGCGCCGACGAGGCCGGAGCCGAGGTCGGAGGCGGTCGAGACGATCACGCGGCCGGTGAAGGTGGAGGCGTTCATGCCGTGCTCGGCGGTCAGCACGAGGTAGGCGTCGAGGGCGCCGACCTGGGCGTCCGTCGGCTCGGTGCCGCGCATCACGCGCAGGTAGTTGCGGGCCAGGGAGTCCTCGTCGCGGATCGCGCCGGGCTCCACGCCGGCGCGGCGCGCGCCGAGGAGCGCGACGGCGCCGGCGATGGCGCCGAGGGCGGCCTGGGCGTCGGCGGGCGTGCCGCCCTCCTCGAGGCGCCGGGACTGGGCCCAGACGCTGATGGCGGAGCGCACGACGTCCATCGGGAGCGCCGCGGGATCGAGGGTCGCGAGGGTCGCGGGCTCCTCGGCGACGTGGCGCATGCTGGCGTAGACGGTGGCGCGCAGCTCCGCGAGCTCCGCCGCGTTCGGCAGGCGCCCGGTCCAGAGCAGGTGGGCGACCTCCTCGAAGCAGTGCTCGCGCACCAGCACCTCGGCGTCGTGGCCGCGGTAGATCAGCTGGCCGTTCTCGCCGTCGACCAGGCCGATCTCGGACGGGCCGATCGAGACGCCCTCGAGGCCGGTGCCGGGGTGCATGCGGGGGTTCGTGTCAGTCGCCATTTCGTTCTGCCTCCGTAGGTAACGGAACCCTAGCCGCACTCGGGGCCCCGCGAATCCACTCGCACGCCTAATCGCATGGGGGGATGCGGAGGCCGAACGGCGGCGGCCGATGGAGCCAGGCGGGCTCGAACCCCTGCCTGCGGAGCCGCTGCACTCCCCGCGGATCCGCGCCGGAGCCGTCGATCCGGGGCGCGGAACGTCACCCCGGGCGCGGAACCTCGCCGGTGCCGCAGCCCGGCGGCGGATCACCCCTCCGCAGTTATCCCGATCGCCCCGAGCGAGGCCTTCACGATGAAGTTGCTGAAGTTAGGAGCCGAGTTATCCGAGCAGCCCATGACCATCCGCACGCTGTGCGTACCCGCGGCCAGAACCGGTGTGACGCCGAAGATGCTGATCGTGTGTCTGTTGTTCGACCCCAACGCGTATTCGGGGAACTGCAAGCCGGAGTTCTCCACGGCCACGTCGCCCACGTACAGGGCGACCTTCGGGCCTGCTGCACCGGTGCAGACGTCGCCGAACTGCGTTTCGAAGACCCCACGGCCGAAGGCGAACACGGGGCCGGCGCTCGTCGTGGTGAGCGGGCCGGTGGTGACCACCGTCGTGTTCGCGGTCGGCGGATGGAATTCACCACTTCCTGAGCCCCAGACCATGCCGGGGACCTGCGCGACGATGCCGCTGGCGCCCGGCGGGCCGGTGGCGCCCTGCGGGCCGGCCGGGCCCTGCGGGCCGGTGGCGCCCCGCAAGGCGCCGCGGGCCGTGCTGGAGAGGTCGCCACTCTCGATGGTGCCGTTCTTGATCTTGGAGCCGGTCACGGCGTTCTGCTTCAGCTGCGACGTGCCCACTGAGTTCCGGGGCAGCTGGGTGACCGCCCAGCCGGTCCCCGTGAGGGAGAAGACGAGGGCGACCGTGGCGATGACGAGGGCCGGGGAGGGGCGCTTCATGAGGCGCAGTATGGGTGGCGCAGCAGAGCGGCGCAAGGCCCCGCCGCACCGAGGAGACCATGGTGCCGGTGGTGAGGGCGTCCACGTCGATGGCGGTGAAGGCGACGTGTCATCCGCGTACGCCACCCCGTTTGGGCAATCCTCCAGTTGGTCGCAGTACAGCTCGACCCAGCCCTGCGCGGCCAGGTCCTTGGCGACGGTGATGGCGATCTGCTGCCGCGGGACGGCCAGGGTGACCTGCGCCTCCGCGCAGCGCGTGGCGTCGCCGATGATCACCTCGCGGAACTCCTCGGAGTACTCGGAGGCCCCCGGTGAACGTCACCGTCGCGGTCATCGTCACCACCAGCGCCCCTGCGGGCAACTGCATCCCGTCGACGCGGATCGCCGGCCCGGCGCCCACGAACACGGGGAGCAGGACCGGCGGCGAGGGGATGGCCAAGTGGAGCCAGGCGGGCTCGAACCGCCGACCCCCTGCTTGCAAAGCAGGTGCTCTCCCAGCTGAGCTATGGCCCCGCGCTGCATTCAAGCCAAGAATACGCTGCACTTGCACAGTCCGCAGACGTATGCATGCTCTCCGCAGACATACGTATGCCGTACAAGTGTCTGCGGATTGTCTGCGGAAAAAGTGACGGTTCGCATATGGCTCACGGTTGATGGTACTAGCCGTGCCACCACGAACTATCAACGTAGGCTGGTGGCAGACCAGCCCATGGCGCCCGCTCTCCAGCGAGCACGAGCTGCACCTCAGCCCAGCCGCCATAGCGTTGGGCGAGTCGTGCGAGCTTGCCTGCTTTGGCTTCGGATGTGTGCGTGCCGAGCAGGATGCGCCGGCCAGTGCTGAGCGTCACCCCGAAGATGCGGTGACGCTCAGCGACTGGCGCTGTTTCGAAGTAGGTGCGTGATGCTGGGTACGGAGCGCGTGTCGCGCAGCTGACGGCCTGAGCAGGCAGAGCCACGGAAATTCAGAGAAGGTGGAGTACGCATCGTCCGGCCTTGTACGCTCCGCCGATGCCGCAGTCGCTCCAACGCCCCTGCGTCGCCGTCCAGCTGGCTAGCAGCGGGGAATGCTTGTGATGCTGCCCGTGGCTCGGCTGGCGCGGCGCGTGCGTGGCATCGTGCGCCCCAATGTCCGGGTGACTGCGCCCCCTGCGGATATCCGCGTCGAGCAGGACGTGGCGATCACCGTCCGTGACGGCACCATCCTGCGGGCGAACGTGTACCGACCCAACGCCGACGAGCCCGTGCCAGCATTGATGTGCGCACACCCTTACGGCAAGGACGCGCTGCCCCGCAAGTTCCTGGGCAGGTATCTGACCCTGCCCCAGTACCGCGTGTTCCGCCAACCCCAACAGGTCGTCTTCTCCGCCTATACGGGGTGGGAGGCGCCGGATCCGGCCTTCTGGGTGGCGCAGGGCTACGCGGTGGTGAACCTGGACCTGCGTGGCTTCGGCAGCTCGGATGGCACAGGTGAGCTACTTGGCGACCAGCAGGGCGAGGATGAGCATGACGTGATCGAATGGGTCGCCCAACAAGCCTGGTGCACGGGCCGTGTGGGACTCGCCGGTGTCTCCTACCTAGCGATCTCCCAATACCGGGCCGCTGCCACCCGGCCGCCGCATCTGGCAGCCATCTGCCCTTGGGAGGGCTTCAGCGACTTCTACCGCGACTTCGCCTGCCCCGGTGGTGTGCAGGAGAACGGCTTCCTGGCCATGTGGAGTCGGATGACACTCCGTGCGGGCCGAGTACAGCAAGACCCGCTGGCTGAACAGCAGGCACGACCACTCGTAGATGAGTGGTGGCAGAGCCGCAACCCCCAATTGGAGGCAATCCAAGTGCCAATGCTGGTCTGCGGTAGCTTCTCGGATCATCTGCTGCACACGCGCGGCTCGTTCGAGGCGTTCCGACGAGTGGGCTCCACCCAGAAGTGGTTGTACACGCATCGCGGCGGCAAGTGGTGCACCTTCTACTCGGATGAGGCCACTCAAACCCAACTGCGTTTCTTCGACCACTTCCTCCGCGACGCCGACAATGGCTGGGATCAGGAGCCTGCGGTGCGAATCGCCATCCATGATGAGGGTTCAGCCCCCGTGGAGATTCGCCACACCAGCGACTGGCCTCCCCCTGATGTCGCCTGGCAGGAGTTGCACCTTACCCCCGCCGGCACGCTAGAGGACGCGCCCCCCACAGAGACCGGCGAGGCCTCATGGGTGAATGCGGATGGCTCAACGCGCTTCGTGTGGACGGCGCCGCACCCCATGACGCTGATCGGTCCGATGGTGGTGGAGTTGGCCGCCTCGGTTGCCGACGCGGATGATGCGACTGTGCTGGCGGCGGTGCGGCTGATGCGGGACGGCCGCGAAGTCACCTTCGAAGGCTCGTACGGATTCGACCGTGACGTCGTGACGCACGGCTGGTTGCGGGTGTCGCATCGCGCCCTCGATCCGGAGCACTCTCGGCCATGGTTGCCGGTGCATCTGCATACCGAGCGTCACCCCGTCGGGGCGGGGGAGATCGTGCCTCTCCAGATCCCGCTTTTGCCGCAGGCCACGCGTCTGCGCACCGGCGACCAGTTGGTGTTGGAGCTGCGCTCCAGCTGGCTGTTCGCGCGTAACCCCATCACCGGACAGCTGCCGGCCCGCTACACCGTCGACACGGATGGTTCGACCATGCTGCATCTGGGTGGCGGGCGCAGGAATGTGCTGCACATCCCCGTGGCAGAAGACTAGTCGCACCCGGAGGCTCTCGTCGCCCCTGCTCGACTACGCGTCTTTCTGAGTGCTTCGTCCAAGCGACCGCCTCCAACCGCCAGGCATTGTTCGCCTAGGGTGTGTCATGCGGAGGCTGCGCCGAGGTAGAGGTTGCGGCTCATCACGGTGACGGACACCGGCGCCCCCTCGGCCGCCGGGGCCGCGACGGGCGCCGCGCCGAGCGCGCCG
>CAIQOY010000006.1 GCA_903873565.1 uncultured Actinomycetes bacterium | reverse complement strand
GAATCAGGTTGAAAAAATCTAAGTTCACGAAAAAGTCTTCCTCCCAAATATCCAAGACCTCCTGTTATCAAAATGTTCATATTAGCTTGTTGGAATCTTTATTTCGGCGCGCGCCTGATCTGCCTCCTGCCGCTGCGGCCCGGGGAGGAGGACGAGGCGGTCGCCCTCGGCTGCGCCGCCGTGGTGTCGACCCCCGAGGGCTGGGAGCGGGCCCGCGACCGCCACGACCTCGACGTGCACGTGGAGGCCGAGACCGGCATGGGCCGCTGGGGCCTGGCGCCCGCGCTCGCGCTCGAGGCGGGCCGCGCGCTCGCCGCGGGGCCGCGCCCCGAGCGGCTGCAGGGGCTGATGAGCCACCTCGCGACCGCAGACGAGGAGGACCGCTCCTTCGCCGACCGCCAGGCCGCCGCGTTCGCGGAGCTGGCGGCGGCGTTCCCGGACTGCCCGCGCCACCTCGCCAACTCGGCGGCCGTGCTCGGCCGCTCCGACCTCGCCTGGGACGCCGTGCGGCCCGGGCTGGCCCTCCACGGGATGGACCCCTTCCACGTCGACCCCGCCGCGCACGGGCTCGCGCCCGCCCTGCGCTGGACGACCGCCGTGGCCAGCGTGCGCGCGCTCGCCGCGGGCGACTCCTGCGGCTACGGGCGCCGCTTCGTGGCCGCGGCGCCGTGCCGCGTCGCGCTCGTGCCCGTCGGCTACGCGGACGGGTACCGGCGCGGGCTGAGCGGGCAGGGCGACGTCCTGATCGGCGGCCGCCGCTGCCGCGTGGCCGCCACCGTGTCGATGGACCAGCTCGCGGCGCTCCTGCCCGACGACCTCGCCGTCGCCGAGGGCGACGAGGTCGTCCTGCTCGGCGCCCAGGGCGACGAGCGCATCACGGCGGAGGAGGTCGCCCGCCACCTCGGCACGATCGCCTACGAGGTCACCTGCGGGATCGGCGCGTCGCCCGCGCGGACGCTGCGGGAGGCGCGCTGATGGACGCCCGCCTCGAGGCCGCGCGGGCCGAGGTGGCCCGCGTCGTCGACGATCCCGGCGCCTGGCTGGTCGGCGGGGCCGTGCGCGACGTGCTGCTCGGGCGGCCCCTGGCCGACTGGGACCTCGTCACCGAGGGCGACCCGGAGACGCTGGCCCGCGCCATCGGCCGCGCCCTCGACGCGCCGGTCTTCCCGCTGTCGGAGCGCCACGGCGCCTGGCGCGTCGCCGACCGCGGCCGCGAGGTCGACGTCACCGGCGCGCCCGACGGCATCGCCGCCGACCTCGCCCGCCGCGACCTGACCGTCAACGCGATCGCGCTGCGCCTCGCCGACGGGCGGCTCGAGGAGGCCCCGGGCGGCCTCGCCGACGTGGAGGCGGGGCTCCTGCGCGCGGTCTCCGACGGGGCCTTCCGCGACGACCCCCTGCGGCTCCTGCGGCTCGTGCGCCTGCACGCCGAGCTCGGGCTCGCGGTCGACCCGGGCACCGCGGAGCTCGCCCGGCGCGACGCCGCCCTCGCCGTCGGGGCCGCGGGCGAGCGCCAGCGGATGGAGCTCGACCGCATGCTGCGCAGCCGCGACCCCGTCGACGCGCTGCGGCTGATGGGCGACCTCGGCCTGCTCGCCGCGGTCCTGCCCGAGGTCGCCGCGCTCGCGGGCATCGAGCAGAACCGCTACCACCACCTCGACGTCCTCGACCACACCCTGCAGGTCGTCGACGCGGCCGCCGACCTCGTGGCGCATCCCGCGGGCGGCTTCGGGGCGGCCGCGGACGCCGTCGCGGTCGCCCTGGCGGAGCCCCTCGACGCCGAGTCCGACGTCGCCCTCGCCGTGCTGTGGGCGGCGCTCCTGCACGACGTGGCCAAGCCGCAGACGCGCGCCGTCTTCGACGACGGGCACATCGGCTTCCCGGGGCACGCGCAGGAGGGGGCGGAGGTGGCCGACCGGATCCTGGAGCGGCTGCGGGCCTCGACCGCGCTGCGCCGCTGCGTGTCGGTGCTGGTGCGCGAGCACCTGCGGCTCGGGTTCCTCGTGTCGGCCGGCGAGCCGGACGCGCGCGACGTCCACCGCTACCGCGTGGCCACGGAGCCGTTCGGGATCGCGAGCGTGGTGGTGTCCCTGGCCGACCGCTGGTCGACGCGCGGCACGCGCGCCCGCCAGCGCTGGATCCGCCGGCACACGGAGCTCGCCGCGCGGATGGCCCTCGCCCTGGCCGAGCCCCCGCCGGCGCCGCTCGTGCGCGGCGACCGCCTGGCGGAGGCCCTCGGCTGCGCGCCCGGCCCCGAGATCGGGGAGCTCCTTGGGCGGATCGCCGAGGAGCAGGCGGCCGGCGCCCTTGGCACGGAGGACGAGGCGATCGCCTTCGCGCGCGCCGCGCGCGCGAGCGGCTAGGCTGCGCCGCGTGGAGCCCGACGTCGAGGACATCACGCCGGAGGAGGCCGCGGCCCTGATCGCCGGCGGCGCCCTCCTCGTCGACGTGCGCGAGCAGGAGGAGTGGGACGCCGGGCACGTCGAGGGCGCGCTGCACTTCCCGCTCTCGACCCTGCCGGCGCGCTGGCAGGAGCTCCCCGACGCGGACCGCACCGTCTTCATCTGCCGCACCGGCGGGCGCTCGATGGCGGCCGCTGAGGCCTTCGCGGCCGCCGGCCGGGCCGGCTGCGCCAACCTCGCGGGCGGTGCGCAGGCCTGGGCCGCGGCCGGGCGGCCGTTCACGGGCCGCGTGGCCTGAGGGCCGCACGGCAAGCCGCACCACCGTCCGCGAACGGCCCGACGGCTAGAATCCGTGTGCTCGCATCCCGCCGGCGCGGGCCTCGGCCCGCTCCTCGACCCGAGATCGCTCCCGGATGCCCTCCACCCGCACCCGTCACGCCCGCCGGATCGTCCCGGTCGCGCTCGTGCTCGTCGCCGTCGCCCTGGTGACGGTCTCGATCCGCGCCCAGGACCGGGTCGACGAGGGGACCGCGCGCGCCGCCGACGCCCAGGTCGCGGCCCAGGAGGCCGCGCGCCGCGCGACCCAGCCGGTGCGCGACCTGATCGGCTGGTTCGGGGACCTGCGCGTCGCCCGCGCCGAGCGCGACCGCCTCGCCGCCGAGAACGCCGTGCTGCGGGCGGACCTCGCCCGCCTCGAGGCCCGTGATCAGGACGTCGAGGAGCTGCGCGGCCTGCTCGGGTACGTGCGCTCCCCGGACTTCCCGCGCGTCGAGGACTACGCGCCGCGCGCCGCCCGCATCGTCGCCCGCTCGCCGTCTTTGACCTCCAGCACCGTCGTCGTCGACGCCGGCACGGAGGTGGGGGTGCAGGTCGGCGACCCGGTGCTGGCCGGCGTGTCGGACGCCGCCGACGTGGGCGGCGCGGCGCTGGTCGGCCGCGTCGAGGCCGTCACGGAGCGCACCGCCACGGTCGCGCTGCTCTCGAACGCCTCCGTGGCGGTCGGCGCGGCGGTCGCGGGCCGGCGCGGCGCCGACGGCATCCTGCAGCCGAGCGCGGCCGACCCCGGCGTGCTCGTGCTCGGCTTCGTGCCCCGCTCGAGCGTGGTGCGCCAGGGCGACCGCGTCGTCACCAGCGGCTTCATCGACCCGACCAGCGGCCTCGGCTCGGCCTACCCACGCGGCCTCCCGATCGGGGTCGTGTCGGAGGCGCGCCAGTCCGACACCGACACCTACAAGAGCGTCCTCGTCGTGCCGTGGGTCGAGCTCGGCTCGTTCGCGAACGTCGTCGTGCTGACCCGCGCGGAGGCGGCGCCGTGAGCGCGCCCGACGCCCTCGACCCGCTCGACCCCCTGACCGAGCTGGAGGCCCAGTTCGCCGAGGAGGCGGCCCCGTCCGCCCGCGGCCGCGGCGCCCGGGCGCTGCCGCCCGTGGCCGCCGCCCTCGCGCTCCTGGTCGCGGTCTACCTGCAGGTGGCGCTGGCGATCGACGGGCGCGTCCTCGGCGCCGTCGCCGACCTCGCCGTGATCGTGATCGTGGCGATCGCGCTGCGCTACGGCCCCGCCTGGGGCGCGCTGGCGGGCTTCGCCGCCGGCCTCGTCTTCGACGTCGCCCTGCAGCTGCCGCTCGGCTCGTCGTCGCTCGTCCTGACGCCGATCGGCTGGGCCGTCGGCGCGTTCGCGCGCACCCGCCGCCGGATCTCCCTCGGGATGGCCGTCGTCGTGGCCGGCGCCGCCGCGCTCGCCCACGCCCTCGGCGACTCGGCCGTGGAGGCCGCGGTCGCGGGCCAGCCGGTGGCCTGGGTCGACCTGGCCGTCACCGCGGTGGCGGCGACGATGTTCACGGTGCTCGTGTCGATCGCGCTCCTGCCCGTGCTCCGGCGCGTGCTCGGGGTGCCCGAGCGGAGCGTCCTGTGAGCGCGCCGACCGTCGGCGAGCCGACCCGCGAGTACGAGCCGCCGCCCCCGCCGCGGCCGCCCGGCGACGGCTTCGACCGCGACCGCATCGGGCGGCGCATGGCGATCCTCGCCGCGATCGCGATCGGCCTGATCGCGATCCTGGTCCTGCGCCTGTGGTCCCTGCAGGTCCTCGACGTGCAGCGCTACCGCGCCGAGGCCGTCTCGAACGGCCTGCGCTCGATCGACGTGCCCGCCCCGCGCGGGCAGATCCTCGACGCGCAGGGCAAGGTGCTGGTCGGCAGCCGCCCCGCCAACGCGGTGGCGATCGACCCCACCCGCTTCCCCGACCTGCTCGTGGCCTGCGGCCGCGACGTCGCCGGCCCGCCCGACCTGCGCGACGACAACCTGCGCGCCCTGCGGATCGCCGACGCCGTCGCCGCGGCCAACGCGCTCGGTTCGGAGCGGCGCCGGGCGCGCCTCGCGGCGATCGACCGCCAGATCACGGGCGGCGCCGAGGTGCGCGCGTGGGCGGGCTGCACGGACGACTACCCGCAGCTCGCGGAGCTGGCCCGCGTGTCGGGCATCACCGTGGCCTCGATGGAGGACGCGATCCACGAGGCCGCCGTCAAGGCGCCGTTCGACTCGATCGTGATCGCCGAGGACGTGGACCGCTCGGTGCTGTTCTTCCTCAAGGAGCGCGCCGCGCTCTACCCGGGCGTGCGCATCGTGGAGGGCACGGCCCGCGACTACCGCACGGTCCGCGGCGCGGACGGCGTGCGCCGCCCGATGGCCCCGCACCTGTGGGGCGAGCTCTCCGAGGTCTCGCCCGACCAGATCACCGACCAGGTCACGTACCGCGACGCGGAGCCCGGCGACGTGGTCGGCCAGCGCGGCGTCGAGCGCGCCTTCGACCGCTACCTGCGCGGCACCAACGGCTCGCTCGAGCGGCGCGTCAACGCCTTCGGCGACCCCGTCGGTCCGATCGTGCGCTCCGAGGCCGCCAAGCCCGGCGACAACGTGCGCCTGACGATCGACGTCGGCGTGCAGGCCGCCGCCGAGTCGGCGCTGCGCGACGCGATCAGCTACGCGCGCGCCAACGGCCACCCCGCGGCGGAGGCCGGGGCGATCGTCGCCATCGACCCGCGCACGGGCGCGATCCGCGCGATGGCCTCCTATCCGGGCTTCGACCCCGCGCGCTTGGCGGGGCCCGACGGCCAGGAGTACTGGCGCCGCCTCGCCGCCGACGGCAAGGGCTCGCCGCTCCTCGACCGCGCCATGACGGGCCTCTACCCGGCCGGCTCGACCTGGAAGCCGATCACGGCGATCGCCGCCGTCCAGGCCCGCCAGGCGCAGCCGAACGGGATCATCCAGTGCACCCCGTACGTGGACATCGACGGGCAGCGCTACCGCAACTTCGAGTCCGACGTCGACGAGCCGATGGACCTCGTGCGCGCCCTCACCACCTCCTGCGACACCTACTTCTACGAGCTCGGCAACCGCCTCTACGAGGCGACGCCCCGCAACGGGCGCTTCGAGCCGCAGCCCCTCTGGGCCCAGCGGCTGGGGATGGGCCAGACCACCGGCATCGACATCGGCGGCGACGCGCCCGGGCGCGTGCCCGACGCCGCCTACAAGCGGCGCCGCTTCGGCGACGACCGCATCCAGAACCGCTGGACCTCCGGCGACGCGGTCCTGCAGTCGATCGGCCAGGGCGACGTCGAGGTGACGCCGCTGCAGATCGCGCGGCTGTACGCCCTGATCGCCAACGGCGGCTCGCTGGTCACCCCGTACATCGGCGCGAGCGTGGTCGGGCAGGACGGCACCGTCCGCGAGACCTTCGAGGCCGCGCCGGGCGAGCGCGTGCCGATCGACCCGTACGTCCTGGCCGCGATCCGGCGCGGGCTCGAGGGCGCCGTGCAGGACCCCGACGGCACCGCCTACGCGGCCTTCTCCGGCTTCCCGATCCCGGTCGCCGGCAAGACGGGCACCGCCGAGAAGAAGGGCAAGCGCGACTTCGCCTGGTTCGCCGGCTACGCCCCCGCGTCGAACCCGGAGCTGGTCGTCGTCTGCGTCATCGAGCAGGGCGGCTTCGGTGGCGAGACCGCCGCGCCGGCGGTGCGCCAGGTGATGGCGCGGGCGTTCGGCGTCGACGAGGCGACGATCGCGCAGGTCCAGCAGGCCCAGGAGGCGGGCGTCTACGACGGCCCGGCCCTCGGCCGCGACCCGGCCCGCGAGGCCCAGCGGGTCGACTGATGGTGAGCCGCGACCTCCTGCGCCGCGTCGACTGGCTGCTCGTGGCGGCCATCGGCCTCCTGCTCGTGATCGGCGAGCAGGCCGTGCGCGCCGTCACCCAGTCCGACTTCCTCGGCGACCCCGGCTACTTCGTCCGCCGCCACATCATCTACATCGCGCTCGGCCTGACGCTCGCCGCCGTCGCCGTCGTGGTCGACCCGCGCGTCTACCGGCGCCTGTTCTGGTTCATCTACGGCGGCACGATCGGCCTCCTGATCGTCGTGCTCGGCTTCTCGGCGGCGCGCGGCTCGCAGCGCTGGATCCCGCTGCCCTTCTTCACCCTGCAGCCGTCGGAGATCGGCAAGGTGGCGATGATCGTCTGCGTGTCCGTGATCCTCGCCGACTGCGTGCGGCGCGGCATCCGGGGCTGGGGGATGGTGCTGCGCGTCGTGCTCGTGATGCTGCCGCCGTTCGCGCTGGTCTTCATCCAGCCCGACCTCGGCACCTCGATCGTCTACATCGCGATCGCGCTGACCCTGATGGTCGTGGCCGGCCTGCCCGGCCGGATCGTCGCGGTGCTGAGCGCGATCGGGGTCGGCGTGGTCGTGGTCGTGCTCGGCGTCCTGCCGTCGATCGGCCTGCCGCTCCTGCGCCCGTACCAGACGGAGCGCATCGTGGCCTTCCTCGACCCGGAGGGCGGCAGCCCCGCCGCCTACCAGGCGCAGCAGGCCAAGATCGCCATCGGCTCCGGCGGCCTGACCGGCCGCGGCGAGGGCGTCAGCCAGACCGCGGGCTCGTTCCTGCCCGAGCACCACACGGACTTCGTGTTCGCCGTGGTCGGCGAGGACCGCGGCTTCGCGGGCGCCGCGATCGCCCTGCTCCTGTACCTGTTCTGCCTGTGGCGGATCGGGCGGATCGTGCCGCGGGCGCGCACCCTCGAGGAGTCCTTCATCGCCGCGGGCGTGTTCGGGATGCTGCTGACCCAGGTGGCGATCAACATCGGGATGGTGCTCGGGATCGCGCCCACCACGGGCATCCCGCTGCCCTTCATGACCTACGGCGGCTCGAACACGATCACGAACCTCGTGGCGATGGGCCTCGCGCTCGCCGTGGGCGCCCGCGCGCTGCCGCGCGACGCCCTCGCGCCCGCGTGGACGGGCCGGCGCGGACCGCGCCGCGGCGAGCCGGGCGACGCGCCGCCCGGGACGGCCTGACGGGTCGCACGCCGCGCCCGGGTAGAATGCCGTCCGTGGAGCAGCACGACCTCCAAGCGCGGATCGAGGATCTGCTCGGCTCCGTCGAGAAGCCGTCCCGCTACATCGGCGGCGAGACGAACGAGACGGTCAAGCCGGACGCGGCCGTCCGCATCGCCCTGGCCTACCCCGACGCGTACGAGGTGGGCATCTCCAACCAGGCCCTGCAGATCCTCTACGGCCTCGTCAACGACCGCACCCCCGCGGCCGCCGAGCGCGTCTACTGCCCGTGGCCCGACATGGCCGACGCGATGCGCCGGACCGGGGTGCCGCTGTTCACGCTGGAGACCTGGCGCCCGGTCGCCGACTGCGACCTGCTCGGCATCACGCTGCAGGCCGAGCTGACCTACTCGAACGTGCTCGAGCTGATCGACCTGGCCGGCATCCCGCTGCACGCGGCGGAGCGCGGGCCGGGCGACCCGATCGTGCTGGCGGGCGGCCCGAGCGCCTCGAACCCGATGCCGCTCGCCCGCTTCGTCGACGCGTTCTTCATGGGCGAGGCGGAGGAGGGGATGGACCGCATCGTGGCCATCCTCGAGGCCACCCCCGACCGGGCGGAGCGGCTGCGCCGCCTCGCCGAGCTGCCCTACCTGTACCTGCCCGCGGCGGGCGACCTGCCCGTGGAGCGGGCGATCTTCCGGGACTTCGCGATCGACACCGCCCCGACCAGCCCGGTCGTGCCGTACGCCAGCGCGATCTTCTCGCGGGCCTCGGTCGAGGTGATGCGGGGCTGCACCCGCGGCTGCCGCTTCTGCCACGCGGGCACCTGGTACCGGCCGGTGCGGGAGCGGTCCGTGGAGGACGTCGTGCGGGTCGGCCTCGAGCAGCTCGGCTGCACCGGCTACGACGAGCTGTCCCTGACCAGCCTCGCCACGAGCGACTACACGGGCGTGGAGCGGGCGATCCGGGAGATCAAGGCCGCCAAGCCGGACCTGCACCTGTCGCTCCCGTCGAACCGGGTCGACACCGGCCCGGTGGCGCTGTCGGCGGCCGCCAACGGCCGGCAGCGCTCGATCACGCTGGCGCCGGAGGCGGCGACCCAGCGGATGCGCGACATCATCTGCAAGACGATCACCGACGAGATGATCGAGCGGGCGATCGACGCCGCCTTCGCGGCGGGCTACACGAGCCTCAAGATGTACTTCATGATCGGCCTCCCCCTCGAGACCTTCGAGGAGGTCCAGGGGATCGCCGACCTCGGCTACCGGGCGCGGGAGATCGGGCGCCGCCACCACGGCGAGGGCGGGCGCTTCACCGTCCACGTCTCCGTCTCCAACTTCGTGCCCAAGCCGCACACGCCGTTCCAGTGGGACGGCATGGCGCCGCCCGACCAGCTGCGCGTGAAGCAGGACTACCTGCGGCGCGCGCTCCGGGGCCGCCAGCTGAAGCTGTCGCTCCACGACGTCCGCACCTCGCTGCTCGAGGCCGCGATCGGTCGTGGGGACGCGATCACCGGGGACGTGCTCGAGGCGGCGTGGCGCGCGGGAGCGCGCTTCGACGCCTGGACGGAGCACCACCGCGAGGACGTCTGGCGCGCCGCCTTCGGCGCGGCCGGCCGGGACCTCGAGGTGGAGGCGACGCGCGAGCGCGGCCCCCTCGACCCGCTGCCGTGGGACCACGTGCGCAGCGGCGTGAGCAAGGAGTTCCTGCTGGACGAGTGGTACCAGAGTCGCGCCGAGCGGCCGACGGGGGATTGCCGATGGGATGGCTGCACCGATTGCGGCGCCTGCGTCGGCCCCGTCCGCAACCGCCTGGTGGAGGCCTGATGCCGGTCGTCCGCGGGACACGGCCGCGTTGAGGCTCGAGCTGCGCCTTGCGGTGCGCGACCGCGCCCGCTTCCTCAGCCACCTCGAGATGGTGGACGTGCTGCTGGCCGCGCTGCGGCGCGCCGGCTACGCGGTCACCCTCTCGCAGGGGATGCGGCCCAAGCCGGTGATCTCGCTGGCCCTAGCCCGCGGCGTCGGCGTCGCGTCCGAGGACGAGCACCTCGCCGTCGACCTCGTCGGCGACGACCTCGACCCCGCGCAGGTCCTGGAGCGGCTCGCCGCGACCTGCCCGCGCGGCGTCGTCCCCCTGTCCTGCGCCCCCGCCGGCCCCAAGGCCGACGTCACGGGCGCGAGCTACCGCCTCGCCTTCCCGGCCGGGGCGGCCGAGCTCGAGGGCGCCTGCGCGGCCTACCGCGCCGCCCCCGCGCTCGAGGTCGAGCGGTCCGGCCCCAAGGGCCGCCGCCAGATCGATGTCCGGCGCTTCGCCCCCGACCCGACGGTCGAGGACGGGGCGGTCCATGTCCGCATCGCCATCCTGGAGGATGGCTCGGCCAAGCCCGACGAGGTCGCCCGCGCGCTCCAGCAGTGCGCGGACGCCGACCTCGGACGGGTGGCCATCACCCGACTACAGGTCCACACGGCGCCCCGACCGGCGCGCGTGGGGGCCACGGAGACCCCATGAAGAAGATCCTCATTTCCGCCGATCCGTACGAGACGAAGGCGGCGCTCGTCGAGGACGAGCGCGTCGTCGAGACGTACATCGAGCGCGAGGAGCGCAAGTCGCTCCTCGGCAACATCTACCTGGCGAAGGTCGACACCGTCCTGCCGGGCATGGAGGCCGCGTTCGTCGACGCGGGCTTCGACAAGAACGCCTTCCTGCACGTCGCCGAGATCCGCATCGAGGGCCTCGACCAGCGCGCGCGCCGGTCGAAGCGCATCCAGGACCTCGTCAAGAGCGGCCAGTCGCTGCTCGTGCAGGTCACGAAGGACCCGATGAAGACCAAGGGCGCGCGGGTGACGATGGACATCTCGCTCGCGGGCCGCTTCCTGGTGTACGTGCCCGACGGCGAGGGCGGCGGCGTCTCCAAGCGCCTCCCCGACGGCGAGCGCGACCGCCTGCGCGGCCTCGTCAAGGAGCTGAAGCCGCGCCTCGGCGGCGGCCTGATCGTGCGCACGGCGGCCAAGGGCGCCGAGCTCGCCGAGCTCCAGCGCGACCTCGACCTGCTCGAGGACCAGTGGGAGGGCATCCTCGACCGCATCAAGACCGCGTCCGCGCCGTCCCTGATCCACGCCGAGGCCGACATCGCCCTGAGCCTCGTGCGCGACGACTTCCGGGTCGACGTCGACGAGCTGATCGTCGACGACGAGGCCACCTACGAGGCGATCGTCTCGTACGTCCGGGAGCGCAGCCCCGACCTCGTCGACCGGGTCAAGCGCCACAGCGCGCAGACCGAGCTCCTGCGCCGCTACGGCGTCGACTCGGCGATCGAGTCGACCCTCAAGCGGCGCGTCGACCTGCCGTCGGGCGGCTACCTCCTGTTCGACTACGCGGAGGCCTTCACGATCGTCGACGTCAACACCGGCCGCTTCGTCGGCAAGGGGCGGCTCGAGGACACGATCGTGCACAACAACCTCGAGGCGGCCCGTGAGGTCGTGCGCCAGCTCCGGCTGCGCGACCTCGGCGGCATCATCGTCATCGACTTCGTCGACATGGAGTCCAAGACCAACCGCGACGCCGTCATCGACGCGCTCAAGGAGGAGCTCGCGAAGGACCGCTCCAAGGTCTACCTGGTCTCGATCAGCCCGCTCGGGCTCGTGGAGATGACCCGCCAGAACGTCACGGACGGCGTGCGCGAGATCATGACCTCCGAGTGCCCGTGCTGCGCGGGCGAGGGGCGCGTCCTGTCCGACGAGACGCTGGCCCTCGACAACCTGCGGATGCTGCGCCGCTGGGCCCAGACCACGGACTCCGAGGCCTTCCTCGTCGAGGCCAACAGCGCCGTCGCCGCGCGCATGCTCGGCCCCGGCGGCCGCCGGCTCGAGGAGCTCGAGCGCGAGACGGGCAAGCACTTCTCGATCGTCGCCCGCGACGACGTGCCGCGGGAGCGCTGCGAGTCGCTCAAGCACGGCGCCGTCAAGGAGATCCTGGAGGACGCGATCCCCGTCGAGGTCGGCCAGGAGCTCGAGGTCGACCTCGCCGAGCCGCACATGTACCAGGCCGCCGACGCGGTCGCCCTGCTCGACGGCGGCTACCGCCTGGTGGTGGCCGGCGCCGGCCCGTACCTCGGCGAGCGCCACACCGTCAAGGTCGAGCGGGTCGGCCGGCTCGAGGGCCACGCCGTGCTCCTGTCCGCGTCGCCCATCTCCGAGGAGGAGATGATCCGCATGACCGACCCGAAGAGCGACGTGCACGAGCCGCCGCGCATGGTCGGCGAGCGCGTCGACCTCGAGGAGCGCAAGCGCAAGGGCAAGCGCAGCCGCACCCCGTCGCGCACGATCGAGACGCCGTCCGTCGACGTGACGGCCCGGATCGGCGAGGAGACGGTGCCGCTCGACGCCCCGCCGGAGCCCGACGAGCCCGAGCTGGAGGCCGGCGAGGCCGAGGCGGGCGAGGACGGGACGGGCGAGGCCAAGCCCAAGCGCCGCCGCTCGCGCGGCGGCAAGGGCCGCCGCAAGAAGGCCGCCGACGGCGCCGCCGCGGACGGCGAGGCCGGCGCGGAGGCCGACGGGGCCGAGGCCGGGTCCGCCGACGCGGCCGACGACGACG
>CAIQOY010000005.1 GCA_903873565.1 uncultured Actinomycetes bacterium | reverse complement strand
GGCTCCGCGTCTCCGAAGAAGGAGACGCATGGACCACAGCGCGAACCCCCATCACGCCCGCCGTTGGGCGATCCTCGCCGTCCTGGGCATCGCCCAGCTGATGGTCGTCCTCGACGGCACCGTGGTGAACATCGCCCTGCCCTCCGCTCAGGCCGACCTCGGCTTCTCCGACCCGGACCGCCAGTGGATCATCACGGCCTACGCGCTGGCCTTCGGCTCGCTGCTCCTGTTCGGCGGCCGCCTCGCCGACGTGATGGGCCGCAAGGTCGTGCTCCTGATCGGCCTGGTCGGGTTCGCGGTGGCCTCCGCGATCGGCGGCCTCGCCGGCAACTTCGAGGTCCTCGTCCTGGCCCGCGCCCTGCAGGGCCTGTTCGGGGCGCTGCTCGCCCCCGCTGCCCTCTCCACCCTCACAACCACCTTCACCGACCCCGACGAGCGCGGCAAGGCCTTCGGCATCTACGGCGCCATCGCGGGCGCCGGCGCCGCGATCGGCCTGATCCTCGGCGGCGTCCTCACCGAGTACCTGTCCTGGCGCTGGTGCCTGTGGGTGAACCTGGTCCTCGCCATCCCCGCCGCCGTCGCCGCCTTCGGCCTCCTGGTCAACCAGCGCCCCGAGGGCAAGACCAAGCTCGACCTGCCCGGCATCGCCTCGATCTCGATCGGCCTGCTCGCCATCGTCTACGGCTGCTCGCGGGCCGAGGCGGACGGCTGGACCGCGCCGATCACCCTCGCCCTCCTGATCGGCGGCGCGCTCCTGGTCGCCCTCTTCGTCGTGATCGAGCTGCGCGTCACCAACCCGCTCCTGCCGATGCGCGTCGTCCTCGACCGCGCCCGCGCCGGCGCCTACCTCGGCCTCGGCCTGGCCTGCGTGGGCATGTTCGGGGTCTTCCTGTTCCTGACGTATTACCTGCAGGCCACGCTGATGTACTCGCCGATCAAGGCCGGCTTCGCGTTCCTGCCGATGGTGGGCACGATCATGGTCATGGCCACCACCTCGACGGCGGTGCTCCTGCCCCGGATCGGCCCGCGCATCCCGATCCTCCTCGGCATGGTGCTGTCCGGCATCGGCATGCTCCTGTTCACGCAGATCGGCGTCGACACGGCCTACGTCACCCACGTCCTGCCCGGCCTGCTCGTGATGGGCCTCGGCCTCGGCATGATCTTCGCGACCTGCTTCGAGGTCGGCACCTCGGGGGTCCAGCCCTACGACGCCGGCGTCGCCTCGGCGATGGCGAACACCACGCAGCAGATCGGCGGCTCCATCGGCACGGCGCTGCTGAGCACCATCGCGGCGAGCGCCGCGACCGCGTTCATCGCCGACGGCCGCGGCGACCCGATGGCCGCCGCCGTGCACAGCTACTCCGTGGCCTTCTGGGTCTCGGCGGGCATCTTCTTCGCGAGCGCGATCGTCTGCGGGCTGCTCACGCCCGGAGGCGTGCAGCCGCGCGAGTCGACGGCCGCCCCCGCCGGCCTGTGACCGCCTAGAGGACGACCTCGAGCACGTCGGCCGTGCCGAAGGCGATCCAGATCGCGGCCATGGCGAAGCGCCCGTAGCGCGTCGCGACGTCCCCGATCCGGGCGAGCCGCGCGCGGCGCGCCTCCCCGCCGAGGACCGCGGCCCCGAAGGGCAGGGTGGCGGGCAGGGCGACGATGAGCGCGGCGATCAGGAAGGCGAGCTCGTCGCCGGGCACCCCGACCGCGTGGCGCGCCACGGCGTGGATGATCGCGATGATCATCACGAAGCTCGAGGCGTTCGTGATCATCACGGCGACGCCCGCGAGGGCGAAGTCGCGGGCCGGGCGGTGGCCGGCGAGGAGGCGCGCCTCGAGCTCCTCGACCCGGCGGGGGTTCGGGCGGATCAGGGCCAGCCCGACGCCGGCCGCGATCAGGAGCATCCCGACGACGAGGTGCGCGCCCTGCGACCCCAGCCAGCCCGGCTCGTCGCCGTCGCTCTGGAGGCGGATCGCCACCAGGCCGAGCGCGAACAGCACGACGATGGTGGCGCCGACGCCGGCCGCGAACGCCCCGGTCTGCAGCCGCGGGCGCGGCCCGGACAGGAGCGCCAGCGCCACGAGGAGGACGACCGGGCTGATCGCCCCGGCCAGCGCCAGGGGCAGCACCTCCAGCACGAGCTCCAGCATGCCGGCAGCGTAGTGCCGCCCGGGCTCAGTGGCCGAGCGCCTTGAGCAGGTCCTGCACGCCGAAGACGAGGAACAGCGCGCCGAGCAGGTACTTGGCGTTGCGGTTGGTCCACCGGCCGACCCGGGCGACGCGGTCGGCCATCGCCTGCCCGCCGGCGAGGACGAGGAGGAGCGGCGCCCACGCCGGGCTGGACGTGA
Source organism: uncultured Actinomycetes bacterium (assembly GCA_903873565.1). Classification (GTDB taxonomy): domain Bacteria; phylum Actinomycetota; class Thermoleophilia; order Gaiellales; family F1-60-MAGs149; genus F1-60-MAGs149. Next base: position 2,864 of record CAIQOY010000005.1, on the reverse strand, counting down.
TCACGGCCACGATCGCCATCGCCACGACGTCGTCGGCGATCGGCGCGCCGGCCTGCGCGACGTTGCGCAGGATCGCGATCAGGACGACGATCGTCGAGACATTGACCACCATCATCACGACGCCGAAGGCGAGGTAGACGAGGGACGACGAGTCGGGGCCGATGAGCCTGCGGTGGTGGTGCGCCGCCGTGTCCTCGTCCGTCCGGTGCTTCGGGCGCACCATCTGCACGGCGAACGCGATCAGGAGCACGCCGGCCGCGCCCTGGGCCCACGGCGAGCTCAGCGGCCCGCCGGTATCCCCCTTCTGCGTCTCCACGATCAGGAGGCCGACGCCGATCAGGACGATGGTCATCGCGACGACGCCCAGCGTGTAGGCCACCGCGTGGACCCGGGAGTGCGGCTTGGCGAGGATCGCGAGGATGCCCATCAGGACGAGGGGGCTGATCGCCGCCGCGAAGGACAGCGGCACGGTCTGCGCGAGCAGGTCGCCCATCAGGCGGGCACCGCCGTCCGCCGCACGGGCAGGGTCGCGGCCAGCTCGGCGCCACCCGTCGCCAGCGGCTCGAGCCGCCAGCTGCCGCCGATCACCCCGACCCAGGCGTCGACCACGGCGAGCCCCATCCCGGGCGTGATCGCCTTGGCGAGGCCCGCCCCGTCGTCGCGCACGGCGAGGCGCACCGCCCCGTCGACGGCCTCCACGGAGACCCGCACGTGCGTCGCCCGGCCGTGGGCAGCGGCGTTGAGCAGGCCCTGCTCGGCGATCCGGTAGACGGCGAGCTCGCCGTCGGTCCAGCCGCCGAGGGCCGCGAGGGCCGCATCGTCGATCGCCACCTGCGTGGCGATCGAGCCGCGGTAGGTCTCGGCGAGGTCCTCGAGGGCGCTGCCGATGCCGATCGACTCGATCGGGGGCGCGAGGCGGCGGCTGATCGCCCGCACGCCCTCGCCGCGCAGGGCCTCGAGGTCGGCGATCACGGCGCGCAGGCCGGAGGCCTCGGGCTCGGGTGCCCCGTCGGCCAGCCGGTTGAGGCGCAGGACGGCCCGCAGGAGCGCCCCCTGCACGTCGTCGTGGAGGGCCTGGGCCACGTCGGTGCGCGCACGCTGGTCGGCCTCGACGATCTGGCGCCGCTGCTCCTCGAGCTGGCGCACCTGCCGCTCAAGCTCGCGGGTCTGCAGCCCGATCCGGTAGGCCGCGTAGCCCGCCACGTTGGAGACGACCAGCGCGAACAGGGTGGTGAGGACGACGTTGGTGGCCAGCGCCAGCGGGATGCTGGCGAACACGCCCTGCCCCGTGACGTCGTCGATCGCCACGAAGCGGTACGAGAACTGCACGATGGCGCCGATCAGGCCGGCCAGGATGACCCCGAAGAGGTAGCGGCGACGGGTCGGCACCCGCTCGGGGCGGTAGCGGAAGGACAGCGACTCGCGCCCGCCGCCGAGGACGATCATCGGCGTCACGGCGAGCGCGGCGAGCAGGATGCCCTGCAGGGTCAGGACGGCGAGGATGCGGGTGTACTCGCCCTGGCCCTCCGCCGAGACGCCGGCCACGATCACCGAGCGGTTGAAGTACGCAAGCGAGCCGAGCAGGAACAGCACCAGCGGCACGAACGGCCACGGGCCGAGGAAGAGGCGCGAGCGGCTGAGGCGGTCGCCGGACTCCACGCCATGACGGTACCGGAGGACGGGGTCCGTGCGCGAGCACCCCTGCGCTGCCACAATCCGCGTCATGGCCGAGGCCGACGCGATCAACGTGCTCTACGTCGAGGACGACCCCGTCCTGCGCGCGATCCTCGCCGACATGGTCGAGGGCGTCGAGGGCGTGCACGTGGCCGCCACGGCCGCGAACGACGATGAGGCCGTCGCCGCGATGGAGGAGCACCGCATCGACGTCGCGATGCTCGACCTCGCGCTCGGTGCGCGCTCCCTGCACGGCGTCGACCTCGCCCTGCGGCTACGCGCCGCGAAGCCGCGGCTCGGGATCGTGATCGTCTCGCAGCACCTCCTGCCCAACTTCCACGCCTCGATCCCGGAGCCCGAGCAGCACTCGTGGTCGTACATCCAGAAGCGCGGCGACCTCAGCGGCCTCGAGCTGGCGCAGGTCATCCGCGCCACCCACGAGGGCAAGATGGTGCTCGACCCGTCCGCCCTCGAGGGCCGCGGCGTGGAGTCGAGCGCCCTCGACCGGCTCAGCCCGCGCCAGCGCAACGTGCTCGCCCTGCTCGCCACCGGCCGCGACGCGATCGGGATCGCCGAGGACCTCGATCTCCCCCACACCACGGTTCGCCGCGACATCTCCAACGCCTACCGCATCCTCGTGCCCGACTACGGACCCGGCGACGACCCCCGGATCAGCGCGGTGCTCGAGTACCTGCGCGTGACCCGGCCGTACGACTTCGAGTCGTAGGGCCGGGCGCCCACCGGCGCCCGGCCCCACGCCCGCGTCCTAGTACGTGATGCGGATCGAGACGCGCCGGTTGCGCTCGCGACCGGCTTCCGTCGCGTTGTCGTCGCGCGGCGACGTCGCGGCCTTGACCTCGATCGACGACTTCGCCGGATCGATGCCCTTCGCCTCGAGGGCGTCGCGGACGGCCTGCGCGCGGCGATCCGCGATCCAGCGGTTGTCGCCCGGCACGCCCGTGATGTCCGTGAAGCCGATGAACACCATGTTCTTCGGCGCCTTCGGCAGCAGCGCCGCCAGGCGGTTCACGAACGCCACGCCAGCCGTATTCAGCGTCGTGGAGTTCGAGTCGAAGATGCCCGCCGCCGGCGAGATCAGCTGCGTCGGCAGCCGCATCGTCGTCTCCGCATCACCCGTCGAGCGCTGGTTCGACACCGTGATCGCGGTCAGGCCGACCGTGGCCTCGATC
>CAIQOY010000004.1 GCA_903873565.1 uncultured Actinomycetes bacterium | reverse complement strand
TTCCGCGAGCACGGGATCGAGATCCTGTCCCTCTCGAAGAGCTTCTCGATCCCCGGCTGGCGGATCGCCTTCGCGGTCGGCCATGCACCCGCGATCGCCCTGCTCGCCCGGCTCAAGACGCAGATCGACGCGGGCATGTTCATCGCCCTGCAGCGGACGGCGGCCTGGATGCTGACCGCCGACGGCCTCGACGGACCGCCGGTGGCCGTCTACCACAACCGCCGCGACGCCGCCTGCGCCGCCCTCGCGGCGATCGGCCTGCCCGTCGACCCGCCGCCGGGCGGGATGTACCTGTGGGTGCCGATCCCCACGGGGGAGACGTCGCTCGCCTTCGCGGAGCGCGTCTTCGAGCAGGCCCGCGTGATCGTCACGCCGGGCACCGCGTACGGCGCGGCCGGCGAGGGCTACGTGCGCATGGCTCTCACGATCCCCGAGGACCGGATCGCCGAGGCCGTGCAGCGCATCGGCGCGATCCTCTGAGCCCGGACGCGGAGTAGACTCCGGCCACGTGGGCGACGGGTTCCATCACATCGCGGACGATGAGCCCGAGCGCGCCTTCGTCGCCGCGGTCGCGCGCCCCGGGCAGCGCATCGAGGCCGACCTCGCCGAGCTGCGCGAGCTCCTGACCACCGCGCAGTGCGCGACGGTCGGCGAGCTGGTGCAGCGCCGCGACCAGCCGGTCCAGCGCACCTACCTCGGCTCCGGCAAGGTCGACGAGCTGGGCGAGGCCCTGGAGGGCGCGAAGGCGGAGGTCCTCGTCGTGGATGACGAGATCACCCCGGCGCAGCAGCGCTTCCTCGAGAACCGCTTCAAGATCCGCGTGATCGACCGCACGGCGCTGATCCTCGACATCTTCGCCGCGCACGCGCACACCGCGGAGGGCAAGCTCCAGGTCGAGCTCGCGCAACTCGAGTACCAGCTGCCGCGCATGCGGGGCATGTGGCAGCACCTCGAGCGCCTCGGCGGCGGCGTCGGCACCCGCGGCCCCGGCGAGTCCCAGCTCGAGACCGACCGCCGGCTCGCCCGCGACCGCATCACCCTCCTGCGGCGGCGCCTGCGCGAGACGGGCAAGCGCCGCCGGCTCCAGCGCAAGCGCCGCGTGGAGGGGATGGTGCCCACCGTCGCGCTCGCCGGCTACACGAACGTCGGCAAGTCGAGCCTCCTCAACGCCCTCACCGGCGCGGAGGTCTCGAGCCGCAACCGCCTGTTCGAGACGCTCGACCCGACGACGCGCCGCTTCACCCACGTCGGGCGCGACTACACCGTCACCGACACCGTCGGCTTCATCCGCAAGCTCCCGCACGGCCTGGTCGAGGCCTTCGCGTCGACCCTCGAGGAGACCCTCGCCGGCGACCTGGTCCTGCACGTGGTCGACGCCTCGCTCGACGAGGAGGAGCGCGACGACCAGATGCGCAGCGTTGACGACGTCCTCGTCCAGATCGGCGCCATCGAGATCCCGCGCATCGTGGTCCTCAACAAGGTCGACCTCGTGCCGGGCGAGGACCGCGAGCGGCTGCGCAATCGCCTGCCCGAGGCGATCCAGGTATCGGCGCACACGCGCGAGGGCCTCGAGGAGCTCGAGATCGCCATCGCGGAGCACTTCGCGGGGCGCTTCGAGCCGATCGACCTGCTCGTGCCCTACAGCGAGGGCGGGGCCCTGTCGGCCCTGTACGCGCTCGGGGCGCCCATCTCCCACCGCGAGGACACGCCCGAGGGCGTGCGCATCCGGGCGCGGCTCCCCGCGGGGGAGCGGGATCGCTACGCGCGCTTCCGGACCGACGATCCGGTGGTGAGCGCCCCGTGACGGAGATCGCCTTCCGCCGCCTGCATCCCGACGCGCGCCTGCCGGTGCGCGCCCATCCGGGCGACGCGGGCTACGACCTGCACGCGGTGAGCGCGGTGGAGATCCCGGCGGGAGGGCGGGCCGCGGTCCCGTGCGGATTCGCGATCGCCCTGCCGGCGGGGACCGCCGCCCTCGTGCTGCCCCGCTCGGGGCTCGCGCTGCGCGATGGCGTGACGGTCCTCAACGCGCCCGGGCTGATCGACAGCGGCTACCGCGGCGAGGTCATGGCGATCCTCGCCAACCACGACGCCGAGGCGCCGTTCGCCGTGTCGCCGGGCGATCGCATCGCCCAGCTCGTGATCGTCGATCTCCCCGAGCTCGGGTTCCGGGAGGTCGACGAGCTGCCGACGTCCGAGCGGGGGGAGGGTGGGTTCGGCTCCACCGGGGTGGCGGGATGAGCCCCGGGCCCCGGATCCGCGTAGCCGGTCTGGTCGTGAACGGAGGCCGCGTCCTGCTGGTGCGCCAGGAGAAGGAGGGGCGCGCCTACTGGCTCCTGCCCGGCGGCGGGGTGGAGGAGGGGGAGGAGCTGGTCGACGCGCTGCGCCGCGAGCTCGCCGAGGAATGCGGGTGGGAGCCGAGCGCCATCACCGGCCCGGTCGCGCTGGTCGAGACGATCCCGCCCCCCGAGGCGCCGGGCGGGCGGCACATCCTGCACATGATCTTCGCGGTCGAGGTCGAGCCCGGGGCCCTCGAGCGCCTCGAGTCGGTCGACGAGGCCGTCCTCGGCCATGCGCTGGTCGACCAGGGCTCCCTCGCCGAGATCGACCTGCGGCCGCCGATCCACGACTACCTGCGTGCGTACCGCAGCGGCGACCCGTTCGTCGCCCTCGGGCGCATGTGGGTCGCCTAGCGCCGCTCGGCCAGCGCGATGTCGGCCGCCGCGTCGGCGGCGACCAGCTCGAGGCGGTCGTCGAGGGGCTCCAGGTCGGCGGGCAGTCCACGGTGCTCGCAGGCCCAGCCGAGCACGAGGTCGGCCAGCCACGGGTTCTTCGGCAGGAGCGGTCCGTGCACGTAGGTGCCGATCACGCGATCCGCCCGGCAGCCCTCGAAGCCGCTGACGCCGTCGTTGCCCGCGCCCGCCAGGACGCGGCCGAGCGGCTCCACGCCCGCCCCGAGGGCCGTGCGGCCCGCGTGGTTCTCGAAGCCCACCATGCGCTCCGTGCGGTCGCCGATGGCGACGTCCACGAGCACGTTGCCGATCAGCCGGTCCGGCCCGGCCTGCGTCTCGAGGTCGACGAGCCCCGTGCCGGGCGTGCGCTGGCCGCTCTGGTCGACGTAGGCGTGGCCCAGGAGCTGGTACCCGCCGCAGACCGCGAGCACGGGCACGCCATCGGCGATCGCCGAGCGCAGGGCGGGCACCTGGGCGATCAGGGCCTCGGCCACCAGGGCCTGGTCGCGATCCTGGCCGCCGCCGATCAGGATCGCGTCCGCGGCCCCGGGGTCGAGGTCGCCGCCGAGCGGGAGCGGGGAGACCGCGACCGGGATGCCGCGCCAGCGCGCCCGCTGCTCGAGGACGCGCACGTTGCCCCGGTCGGCGTAGATCGAGAGGAGCTCGGGGTAGAGGGGGACGATCCGCAGCATCAGCGCGCCTCCTCCCAGAAGCTGCGGGTGAGCCCGCGCTCGGACAGGACCCGATGCAAGTCCAGCATCGCCGTGTACGTGGCCAGCACGTAGACCCGTCCGCCCGGCGGCGCATCCCGCACGGCGGCGTCGAAGGCCGCCTCGGGCGGCGTGCGGATGTCGATCCGCTCCCCGGGGAGGTCTGCGTAGCGCAGGCGCACCGCGAGGTCCGCGGCGCGGGTGCCGGTGCAGACGACACCCTCGGCGCCGTCGAGCGCGCCCTCGAGGTCGATGTCCCAGATCCAGCTGACGTCCCGGCCGTCGGCGATGCGGTCGTTCAGCGCCAGCACCACGCGGCTGCCAGCCACGTCGCCGGCGATCGCGCGCAGCGCCTCGTTCGCGCCGGTCGGGTTCTTGAACAGCAGGAGGACGGCCTCGCGGCCGTCGACCTGGAGCCGCTCGAAGCGCCCGAAGGCGGCCGCGAAGGA
>CAIQOY010000003.1 GCA_903873565.1 uncultured Actinomycetes bacterium | reverse complement strand
GTGCTTGCCGTCCAGGGGGTGGCCCATGTTGGCGGAGGCCAGGACGTCGACCTGCACGGCCGCCATGTCGTCGATGCCGCGCGCGGCGAGCGCCGCGATCATCTTCGAGTCGGCCTTGACCGAGGCCTCCACGGCCACGTACTCGTCGGGCGTGATCGGCGGGTACGCGTTCGGGAACAGGCGGTCCTCCAGCACGCCCCCGGCGTCGAGGTCGACCGTGATCTCGCGCACCCGGCGCTCCGTGTCGTAGATCGACGCCCGCGCGTGACGGGGCGGGCGCGGGCCGCCCGCGTCGACCCACGCGTGGTAGGCCTCCTTGTCCGGCTCGGCGAGGCCGATCGCGATGAAGCGGCAGCCGTCGGCGCCGTCGGCCGTGCGCGCGAGCGCGGCGGCGGCGCGGATCTCGTCCGGGGTCAGGGGGTGCAGCGGGTGCAGCAGCTGAGGCATGGCCGGGATCGTCGCACACGCCGGGCCAATCCGGGAGGGGCCGCGTCCGGGGCGCCCGCGGGCGCCCCGCGGCTAGCCTGCGCGGCGTGGACGACGCCGAGCGGCTCCTCGCGGACGGCCTCGCCGCCTACGCGGCGGGCGACTTCGCGGCCGCGCAGGCCGCCTGGGAGGCCGCGGCCGCCGCGGGCAGCCCGGCGGCGGCCGACCACCTGCGCCTGCTCGCCGAGGGCGACCCGCGCCGGCAGGTCCTGCTCGGGCGGATGGCCGAGCGCGAGAACCCCGACGCGCTCTGGCGCCTCGGCGTGGCCGCGGTGGAGCGCGCCGACCTGCCCGGCGTGCGCGAGCACTGGTGCCGCGCGGCCGACCTCGACGAGGGCCTCGCGGCCGAGCTCGCGGGCCTGCTCGGCTGCGCGCCCCCGGACGCCAGCCGCATCCTGGCCGACGCCGACGACGGCGACGTGGCCTGCCGGCTCGGCGAGCTCTGCCTGGCCACGGGCCGCGACGAGGCGGCGCGCGTCTGGTGGGTGCTCGCGCGGGCGGCGGGCAGCGCCGAGGCCGCGGCGCTGCTCGAGCGCCACGGCCCCGACGCGCCCTGACTCAGCCCTCCTGCTCGGCCTTGGCGGCGTCGAGCATCGCGTGGATCATCGCGTGCTTCGGCACCAGCGGCGCGGGGTACGCCGTGCGGCTCTGCGTGAGGCCGCAGTCGAGCAGCGCGTCCGCGATCTTGTAGGACAGGGGCCCCGGGTTGATGATCGGGACCGGCAGGTGCTCGGCCAGGTAGGCGTGCGACTGGTGCATCGTCGTGGAGCCGAGGCAGATCACGTCCGCGCCGTCCTCCTCGACCAGCTGCATGGCCGCGGCCAGGAGCTTCGGGAAGACGACCTCCTCCTTGCCGCCGAGCAGGTTGACGACGTCCGGCGGGGTGTCGATGTGGCGGATGCCGGCGCACTTGTCCATCAGGCCGAGCTCGCCGACGCCCTTCTTGTAGATCGCCGCCCACGGGCCCCACTGGGTCAGCACGCCGAACCTGTTCCCGAGCATCAGCGCCGTCAGGTACGACGTGCGGCCCGGCCCGATCACGGGGATGTCGAGCTCGCAGCGGATCGCGTTGACGCCCGAGTCGGACATCGTGTCGATGCAGATCGCGTCGTAGCCCTCGTCCTGGATGCGCAGCGCGCACTCCAGCATCGCGAGGTCCGCGAGGATCCAGTCGTGGTAGTTCTCGTACCACTGCGGGCCCGCCGAGACCGGCACGTACTCGAACTCGATGCCGGGCCCCCAGCTGACCGAGTTCTGCTGCGCGCGGCGGCCGGCGAGGCCGGTCTCGTCGAACGCGAACGGCACGAGGACCGCGATCCGCTTGCCCATGTCCATCTCCCCTTGTCTCGTGGTGTGGCGATCGGCCTTCAGCCGACCAGTTCGCGCACGTCCGCGATGCGGCCCTCGACGGCCGCGGCGGCGGCCATCGCGGGGCTCATCAGGTGCGTGCGCCCGAGGCGCCCCTGGCGCCCCTCGAAGTTGCGGTTGGAGGTCGAGGCGCAGCGCTCGCCCGGGTCGAGGATGTCCTCGTTCATGCCGACGCACATCGAGCAGCCCGCGTCGCGCCACTCGGCGCCCGCGGCGATGAAGACGTCCGCGAGGCCGCGGCGCTCCGCCTCCTCCTTGACGGCCATCGAGCCGGGCACGACGAGCACCCGCACGCCGTCCTTGACCCGGCGCCCGCCCAGCACGCGGGCGGCGGCCTCGAGGTCCTCGATGCGGCCGTTCGTGCAGGAGCCGATGAAGACGCGGTCGACGGGCAGGCCCAGCAGGGGCTCGCCCGCGGTCAGGCCCATGTAGGCCAGCGCGCGCTCGTCGCCCTCGCCCGCGGGCGCGGGCACGGGCTCGGTGACCGGCACCGACTGGCCCGGGTTCGTGCCCCAGGTGACGGTCGGGGCCAGCCGGTCGACGTCGACCACGACCTCGCGGTCGAAGACGGCGTCGGGGTCGGTGCGGTAGCCGCGCCAGCGCTCCACCGCCGCGGCGAAGTCGGCGGGGACGCAGGGCCGGCCCTCGAGGTAGGCGAAGGTCGTGTCGTCGGGGGCCACGAGGCCGGCGCGGGCGCCGGCCTCGACGGTCATGTTGCAGACCGTCATCCGGCCCTCCATGGAGAGCGCCTCGATCGCGGGCCCCGCGTACTCGACGAAGTGCCCCGTGCCGCCCGCGGTGCCGATCTGGCGGATCAGGGCCAGCACCATGTCCTTCGCGGTCACCCCCTCGCCGCGCGTCCCGGCGAAGGTCACGCGCAGCTGCGGCTGGCGGTCCTGCACGAGGGTCTGCGTGGCCAGCACGTGGCCGACCTCGCTGGTGCCGATGCCGAAGGCCAGCGCCCCGAAGGCGCCGTGCGTCGAGGTGTGCGAGTCGCCGCAGACGATCGTCATGCCGGGCTGCGTGAGGCCGAGGTCGGGGCCGATCACGTGCACGATCCCCTGCCCGCTCGAGCGGTAGCGCAGGTACGGGACGCCGAAGTCGGCGACGTTGCGCTCGAGGGCCTCGACCTGCAGGCGCGCCATGTCGTCGGCGATCGGCAGCGCGCGGCCCGCGGTCGGCACGGCGTGGTCGGCCGTGGCCACCGTGCGGTCGGGGCGGCGCACGCCGCGCCCGCCGAGGCGCAGCTCGTCGAAGGCCTGCGGGCTCGACACCTCCTGGACGAGGTGCAGGTCGCAGAAGAGCAGGCCGTCGTCGACGACGTGCTCGTCCCAGATGCGATCGATCGCGGTCCGCCCGGCCACGGCCGGATCCTACGGGCGCGCCCCGCCCCCGGCAAATCCTCCGCTCCTTGCCAGATTCGCCCGGGACCGCCACGATTGCCCCCGACGGACACGCGGACCCACGAGGAGGGGACGATGGCGGGCAGGCTGGACGGCAAGGTGGCGCTGGTCACGGGCGCGGGCTCGGGGATCGGCCGGGCGACGGCGCAGCGCTTCGCGGAGGAGGGCGCCAAGGTGACGGCCTGCGACCTCAGGCCGGAGACGGCGGAGGAGACCGCGGCCCTGATCGGCGGCGACGCCCTCGGCCTCGGCATCGACGTCACCGACCGCGCCTCGATCCGGGCGGTCGTCGACGCCACCGTGGAGCGCTTCGGCGGCCTCGACGTCCTCGTCTGCAACGCCGGCGT
>CAIQOY010000002.1 GCA_903873565.1 uncultured Actinomycetes bacterium | reverse complement strand
TCGGCGCCCTCCCGGGCGAGCCGGATGGCCGTGGCGCGGCCGATGCCGCTGCCGGCGCCGGTGACGAGCGCCACGCGCCCCTGATGCCGTGTCGAGTCCATGTGCGGGCCTTTCGTCGGTTCATCCCGACGCTATCGACGGCGCTCGGGCACCGACCGCGGGCCGCCACGGCCCCGGTGGCGGCCGACCCGCACCGCCGGCGCCCCCGGCCCTAGCCCCTCGGGCGCTTCGACTCCAGCCACGACTTCGCGTCGGGCATGGCCGTCCGGCAGAGCGAGAAGTGGTCGTCGTCGGGGTACCTGCGCACCTCGACCTCGCCCCCGCGCTCCTTCACCCCCGCGGCGTACGCGTCCTGCCACGGCAGGGGGCACGGGAACCGGCCCTCCGGGTTGGCGAGGTCCTCGCAGACCAGGATCGGGCAGACGGGCCTGCGCTGGCCCGCCGTCGAGTGCAGGATCGCGTCCTTCCAGGCGTCGAGGTTCCGCGGGTCGGCGCGCAGGATCGGGCCCTCGTGGTGGAACGTGCGCGCCAGCACGTCGTTGAGGTGGTGCACCGTCAGCTCGTCGTAGGTCGTCTCCGCGATCCGGACGCCGAGCGGCGTGAGCAGGTCGTCCAGCGCGAGCGTGTCGGGATAGGCCGCGGCGAGGCCCGCGATCAGCATGAAGCCGTGGGAGTCGATCGGCGCGTCCGACGCCGCCATCGTGGCGGCCGAACCGGACTGGAGCGCGGCGCCCGTCACGCCCGGCGAGAACGCCACGGCCGCGAAGACCGCGAGGTCCCCGTACTCCTCGGCGTCGAGCTCCGTGAGGGCCGCGATGGCGGCGCCGCCCTGCGACCAGCCGGCGCCCGCCACGGCCATTCCCATGCCGAGGCCGAGAGAGCGCGCGGCGTGGACGATGTGGAGCCCGTCGCGGCCGTTGGTGATGTTCACGCTGTACTGGTGCACGCCGGGCGTCCCCAGCCCCTGGTAGTCCGTCGCGCACACCACCCAGCCGTCGTCGACGAAGGCCTGCACGTGCGGCACGCCGTAGTCGATCGCCGAGCCGTGGACGTCGAAGTACGTGATCAGCTCGCGCGCGGGATCCGGCTGCGCGGACGGGCACGCGGCATCGCCGATGCCGGTCGTGCCGTGCGTCCAGGTCAGCACGGGGCGGTCGGACCCGGCCGCGGCCGGGGTGATCACCAGGCCCGTCGATTCCGTGCCGACCCCGTTGACGTCCCTCGACGCGTATCGGACCCTGAAGGCGCGCGCGCCCTCGAGCGACGTCTCGATCTCCTCGTGGGCGAGCAGCGCGCCCGCGGCGTCCGTCATCGCAGTCTCCCTCCGCTCCGCATCATGACGCGCGACGCCTACGCCGGCGAGGCGTCGGACGGAAGCGGCGGGGCGCCGTCCGCGTCGGCGTCGTGCCGACGCTGGAGCCGGCTGGCGCCGAGGGTGACCAGCGCCGCCGCGATCACGAGCACCGCGCCGACGACGTTGTCGACGAGCCGCTGCTCGCCGAGGTTCGCCGCCTGGGTGACGCTGAACGCGTTCAGCGCGGCGGCCGCGGGCACGATCAGGACGTAGTAGATCCACAGGCGCGGGCTGAACTTCGCGAGGATCGCCAGCGCGCCGAACACGAGCCCCACGGCGTACAGCTGCAGCGGGAACGGCATCCCGAGCACCTCGGTGTACGTCGTCCCGCCGACGGCGCCCGCCGCGAGCGCGAAGGCGACCGCCCCGACCAGGGTGCCGACCACCCGCTCGACGGTCAGCCGCCACTTGATCTCGCCGCCGACCTGCGTGAGGACGAGGATCGTCGCGACGAGGAAGGAGCCGGCCACCATCTTCGGGTGGTCGAGACACCAGTACGTCGCGACCCCGGTCAGCACGGCGATCGTGATGGTGTACGGCACCGCCTCGCGGCGGCTGTGCGCGACCGGCGCCGCCTTCGGCAGCGGGAACCGGCGCAGGGCGAACGGGAGCACGAGGACCGGGAACAGCCCGCCGAGGAGGAAGATCACCGCGATCCAGATCAGGTAGGTCTGGTCGAGACGCTGCTCCATCAGCGCGTGCCCCATGATGCGCGCGAGCGGGCCGTCCGCCACCTGCGACTGGGCGTGCGGGTGGATCCGGTCCAGCACGTCGGCGAGCGACGTGCCGCGCTCCGCCAGGAGGCCGTTGATGCGGTCGAGCTTGTCGAGCGGCAGCCACGGCACCGGGGAGAGGATCAGCCACGCGAGGAAGATCGGGACGAGGATCACCGCGCGGTGCAGCCCGAAGATCGTCAGCCGGCCGACGACCAGCGCCATCAGCGTCATCACCACGGCGCCGGTGAACGGCGTCAGGCCCGCGACGATCGCCACGGGGGCGAGCAGCGCCGTGACGCCCACCGTGATCACGCCCATGCGGGTGCTGCCGGCGAGCACGGCGAAGATCCCGATCATCGAGGCCATCGCCGCGTAGGTCGCCGCGGGCTGCCGCGTGATCACGAGCAGGACGACCATCGGCACGAGCATGAGGGCGAGCAGGGCGAGCGTGATTGCGACCCGCCGCACGATCACCGTGCCACGAGTCGGATGCTCCCCGCCCTGTTCCGCTGCCGCCATCTGCCGCCCCTCCACCATCGAATGACACTGCAGCGGCCGGGGCCATCCCGCCGCCAAGACCGCCGGAGTATGCCACGCACCGTCAGCCGCTTCGCCTCGATCAGGGCGCTGTCGCGGCGAACGCGATGGGCGGCATCCCCGAGGCGCCGACGACGGAGCGGGGCTGCGTGATCGGCCGCGGCGCCGACAGCGGGAGTAGCGGGGGCAGGATTCGAACCTGCGACCTTCGGGTTATGAGCCCGACGAGCTACCAGACTGCTCCACCCCGCGTCGCGAGGCGCAGTCTAGCGCAAGCGCGGCGACCGGTGCGGGGGACCGGCAACCGGCCGCGTACCCTTCCCGCATGCGCGCGGCGGTCATCGACATGGGCACCAACTCGACGCGCCTGCTCCTGGCCGACGTCGCGGACGGGCAGCTGGCCGAGGTGGAGCGCCATCTGGAGATCACGCGCCTCGGCGCGCACGTGGACCGCGACGCCCGCCTGTCCGAGCAGGCGATGGACCGCACGCGCCGCGTGGTCGGCGAGTACGTGGAGCGCGCCCGGCAGATGGGCGCCGACGTGATCTTCGCCTCCGCGACCAGCGCGGTCAGAGACAGCCGCAACGGCGAGACCTTCATGTCGTCGTTGGCCCGCGAGTACGGGATCGCGGCGCGCACCCTGACGGGCGAGGAGGAGGCCCGCGCCACCTTCCGCGGGGTCGCCTCCACGATGGACGCCGAGGGCCCGATGGCCGTCGTCGACGTCGGCGGGGGCTCCACCGAGATCGTCGTCGGGGAGGGCACGCAGGTGCATGGCGCCGTCAGCCTGCAGGCCGGCTGCGTCCGCATCACGGAGCGCTGGCTGGCCGAGGACGCCGTCTCCCCCGACCAGCTGACGCAGGCCCGCGAGGAGGTCGACGGCCTGCTCGACCGCCATCTTCTCCCCGACCTCGTCGCCCGCGCCGAGGGCCTCGACGCGATCGCCGTGGCCGGCACCGCGACCACCCTCGCCGCGCTCGAGCTGGGCCTGCCGGGCTACGACGCCGAGCGCATTCACGGCACCCGCGTCAGCCGCGACGCCATCGCCGTCTGGATCGCCAAGCTCGCCCCGCTCACCGCCGAGGCCCGCCGCCAGCGGCACCCCGCGATCGAGCCCGGCCGGGCCGGGCTGATCGTCGGCGGCTCGATCGTGCTGCTCGCGGCCCTCGACGCCCTCGACGCTCCGGGCTTCGTCGCCTCCGAGCGCGACATCCTGCACGGGCTCGCGCTCGGGATGGGCGCCTAAGCGGACGCCTCGGCGTCGATCGCTCGGCGCACCTCGAGCAGGTGGTCGTTCACGATCGACAGCTCCGTCGCCTCGGCGAGGAGCTCGGGGGAGCGCACGATCGCCTCCTCCACCCGCGCGTGCAGGTCCTCCGGCAGGGAGCCGGCGCAGTAGGCGGGGATGAGGTCGCGGATCTCGTCGAGCATGGCGTGTCCCCGGCCGGGGATACGACACTCATCGCACGCGCCGGGGCCGCAGACCACCGTCCTCTATCCTCGGCGGTGCCCGGATGGCGGAATTGGTCAGACGCGGCCGGCTTAAACCCGGCTGCCGCAAGGCGTGCGGGTTCGAGTCCCGCTCCGGGCATCGGGTCCCCGCGCGGCTACGCGGCGCGGGCGCCCTGCAGGAAGTCGCGCACGGAGCCGACGTCGCGCACGACCTCGACCTGCGGCAGGGCGCCGCGCAGGTAGCCGCCGTAGCCCTTCTCCACGAGGCGCGCGTCGAGCACCGCCACGACGCCGCGGTCGGTCTCGGAGCGCAACAGGCGCCCGAAGCCCTGCTTGAGGAGCAGCGCGGCGTGCGGCAGCTGCACGTCGCGGAAGCCGCTGCCCCCGTCGCGCTCCGCCCGCTCCGAGCGCGCGGCGACGAGGGGGTCGTCCGGGACGGCGAAGGGCAGGCTCTCGAGGATCACGAGCTCGAGGGAGCGGCCGGGGATGTCGACGCCCTGCCAGAACGTCATCGAGGCGAACAGCACCGAGCGCTCGTCGGTGCGGAAGCGCTCGAGCAGGACGTCACGGGCGGCCTCGCCCTGGCAGAGCACGGGCACGGCCAGCCGCTCCGCGAGCAGCTCGTGCACGCGCCGCAGCCGCTGCAGGGACGGGAACAGCACCAGCGCGCGCCCATCGGAGGCCGCGATCAGCTCGTGGATGCGGTCGGCCACGAGCTGCGGGTCGGCGCGGCCGCCGCCGACGATGTCGTCGGGCACGTAGAGCCGCGCGTTGGCCTCGACGTCGAAGGGCGACGGCTCGACGTGCGTCTCCGCGTGGTCGAGCCCGAGCCGCCGGCAGGTCGCGCCGAGGCCGTCGGCGTCGGCGAGGGTGGCGCTGACCAGGACCGCGGCGTGCAGCCGGTCCCAGAGGTGCTCGCGCAGGAGCGGCCCCACAGCCGTCGGCGCGGCGCGCAGCTCGACGCCCCCGCGGCCGTCGCGCTCCGACCACACCACCGTCTCGTCGTGGTCGGGGGCGAGGATCGCCTCGAGGGCCAGCGCGAGGCGCTCGGCCTGCCGCGCGAGGGCCTCGGTCTCGTCGGAGAGCTCGCGGATCCGCTCGGCGATGCGCCCGAGCGCGTCGCGCATGGCGTCGGCGGCGTCGCGGGGGAGGAGCCGCAGGGCCGGCTCGTCGAGGCGCACCCGCCGCCCCTCCGGCAGGGCCCCGAACAGGCGCTCGCCGTGCACCTGCAGGAGCGCGAGCTCGGATGACGGCGCGAGCTTGACGGCCGCCGCGCAGGCGTCCTCCACGTCGCGGGCGAAGCGCGCCAGCTGGGGCCCCGACACGCGCGCGCCGAGCGCCTCCACGGCCGCCGCCTCGAAGGCGTGCGCCTCGTCCACGATCAGGACGTCGTGCTCGGGCAGGATCACGGGCTCGCCCCCGCGCTGCGCACGCAGGGCGAGGTCCGCGAGGTAGAGCGCGTGGTTGACCAGCACGACCTGGCAGCCGGCGGCCCGCTCGCGCGCGGCCTCCGCGTAGCAGCCGTCGCGCTCGGGGCAGCGGGCGCCGCGGCAGCGGTCGGGGCCGACGGCGAGCTCGCGCCAGACGGCCTCGTGCGGCACGAAGGGCAGCTCGTCGCGGTCGCCGTCGCGGGTGCGCACGAGCCACTCGGCGATGCGCGCGAGCTCGGACTGCCCCGCCTCGGGCACCCGCTGGTCGGCGAAGGCGCGCTGCACGCGGCAGACGTAGTTGGCGCGCCCCTTGACGACGGCGGCCGTGAGCGGCTCGCCCGTGGCGATCCGCGCCAGGGGCAGGTCCTCGCGCAGGAGCTGGCCCTGCAGGGCCTTCGTCGCGGTGGTCACGACCACGCGCTGCCCCGAGCCCGCGACGGGCACGAGGTAGGCGAGGCTCTTGCCGATGCCCGTCGCCGCCTCCGCGACGAGCGTGCCGCCGCGCTCGAGCCGCTCGCCGATCAGGTCCGCCAGCCGCTCCTGCCCCGCCCGCGGCCTAAAGCCCGGGAGCGCGGCGCGAAGCGGCGACGAGCCGCCGAGCTCTCGGGCGTAGCGGGAGGCCATGGAGTGCCCCAGCCTACCGGGGGCCCCGGTGGGCGACGGGCCGCGCCGCTAGGGTCCGCGGCATGGGCTGGTCGCCGATCGCGCTCGCGCTCGTGCGGGGGCCGGAGGGCTGTGTATGGATCGAGCGCGGCCGCCCGCCGTCCGTCGGCCGCTGGGCCCTGCCGGGCGGGCGCATCGAGGCCGGCGAGGGGCCCGTCGAGGCCGCGCGGCGCGAGCTCGCCGAGGAGACGGGGCTGATCGTGGAGGGCGGCCTGCACCTCGCCGTGCTCGAGGAGTCCTTCGAGGACGCGGCGGGCGCGTGGCTCTACGACGTCACCGTGCACGTGGCGCTCTTCGCCGACCCCGGCGGCGAGCCGATCGCCGGCGACGGCGTGACGGCGTCGCGCCGCTCCCCCACGCCGCCCGCGCCTGCGCTCGAGCCCGACGCGCTCCTGGCCCGTCTCGAGCCCGCGGACGCCCCCCACGCGCTGGCCGCGCGGATCCGCGTCGAGGGCGACGACCTGCGCGTCCTGGCCTGGGACGGCCCACCCGGCCCCGTCGGCTAGCGTACCCCGGTCCCGCCGTCGAAAGGCCCCGATGCGCCCTGCCCTGCGCCGCACCCTCGTCCTGCTCGCCGTCCTCGCCCTCGGCGCGGCCGGCGGCGCCGTCGCCACCGCCGCGCTCGTGCGCGCCGGCACCCCCGTCCGCGAGATCCTCGCGCAGTCGGCGAACCCGCAGGGCGCCGACGGCCGCACGATGTACCTGCAGCGCGTCACGATCCCGGCCGACACGCCGCTGGCCGCCCACTTCCACCAGGGCACGCAGATCGCGGCGATCACGAGCGGCCGGCTGCGCTACCACGTCATCAAGGGCAAGCCGGTCCGCGTCGTGCGCCCCGACGGCGAGGGCGGTGCGCCCATCTTCGTGCGCGCGATCAAGCCGGGCGAGACCTACGTGGTCAAGACCGGCCAGTCGGTGATCGAGCCGGCCGGCAGCGTCCACGAGGTGCACGCGATGCCGGGCGAGGACGTCGTGATCTACGTCGCGTCCCTCTTCACCAACGGCGCGCCCCTCTCGGATCCGTACACGGGCGACCACGAATAGCGATGGCCGACGACGAGCGCCCCCGCTTCTGCCCGTTCTGCGGCGAGCCCGTCGGCTCGTTCTTCGGGCACCAGGGCGCCGACGACACGACGTGGTGCGACCGCTG
>CAIQOY010000001.1 GCA_903873565.1 uncultured Actinomycetes bacterium | reverse complement strand
ATGCGCTTGCCCTCGAGCACGCGCTGAGTCTACCGGGTCGTCCGTGGTCTCCCGCCGTTCGTCCGCGGGATCGCCTGCCACCATTGGGTTCGTGCTGCAGCGCATCGACCTGACCGCCAGGCCCGCGGCGATGGCGCCGCTCGCGGAGGCCGATCTGCCCGCCGCCCTCGCGGCCGACGGCTCGCTGGTCTGGGTCGACTGCGGCGACCCCACCGACGGCGAGCTCGCGGCGATCGCCGCCGCCGCCGGCTGGTCGGAGGCGCTGACCGACGCGGTGCGTCGCCCGGAGGGCCGGCAGCGGTTCGTGCGCCTCGGCGACTGGGCCGTCGTGCAGGTCGGGGCGCCGCGGGGCGACGGCACGGGCTGCATGGTGCTGTCGGCGTCGACGGCGATCACCGTGCGCTACGAGTGGCCCGTCGACTTCACCGAGACGAGCTCCGAGGTGCAGGGCTGGACCGGCCTCGCCGACGCCGGCGCGATGGCCGTCGCCTGCGTGCTCCTGAGCCGTCTCGTGGAGGTCTACGAGGACGCGGCCGGCAACCTCGAGGACCGGCTCGTCGAGCAGGAGTCGTCGGCCCTCGAGGATGCGGGCGGGCGCGACCCCCTGCCCGCGCTGCGCGAGACCGCGACCCTGCGCACGCACGTCGGCGACCTGCGCCGCCGCGCCAACCGCCTGCGCGAGGTGATCGGGATGGTGATCCGCCAGGAGCTCGTCGACCGCCGCCACGGCGAGGCCGTCGACCTCGAGCTGCGCGACGTCTACGACCACCTGCTGCGCGTCCACGACGACCTCGACGCCTACGGCGAGCGGCTGATCGCGCTGCAGGACTCGCGCCTGTCCCTCGTGGCCTACAAGCAGAACGACATCACGAAGAAGATCTCCGGCTGGGGCGCTGTGCTGCTCGTGCCCACCATCACCACGGGCTGGTACGGCCAGAACTTCCAGCACCTGTGGCTGCTCGACAGCCCCTGGGGCGGCTTCTTCAGCGCCGGGGTGGCGATCACGGGCATGGTCGCCCTGGCCGCGGTCCTGCGCAAGGCCGACTGGCTCTAGGCCCCGCCGCGCCGGGCGCGGGCGAGCGCGGCCGCGCCGGCGGCGAGGCCGAGTCCGGCGGCGAGGGCCACGAGCCCGGTGGCGGTCGCGCCGTCCCGCAGGGACGCGACGCCGACGTAGCCGACGAGGAGCGCGGCGACGAGGCAGAAGGCCGCCGCGGCGCCCTTCCCGGGCCGGCGCGTCTGGCGATCCAGCCGGCGCGGCATCAGAACCCGTGGGCGATGCCGCGGCGCCGGTAGACGTCGAGCATCCGCTCGGCGACCGCGGTGTGCGAGTGGACGGCCTCGACGTAGGCGCGCGAGGCGCGCCCGATCTCCGACAGCCGGGCGGGCTCGGCGACGAGGTCGCGGATCGTGGCGGCGAGCGTGTCCGCGTCGGCGCTGATCAGCGGGATGCGGTGGCCGAAGGCGTCCTCGGTCTCGGCCGCGGCCTCCCGATCGAGGCGCACGATGCACGGCTTGCCGAGGGCCATCGCCTCGATCGAGAAGAGGCCGTACCAGCCGACGTTGAGCTGGTCGATCACGAGGTCGGCGGCGGCGTAGCGCAGCCGCGCCTCGTCGTTGGGGGTGTTCTCGACGAGGTCGAGCTCGATCGGCGCGCCCTCCGCCTTCAGCGCCTGCACCGCCTCGAGCACGGCCTCGGTGCCCTTCGAGCGCCGCCGCGACGGTGCGTGCACGATCCGGATCGTGCGCTGCGGCTCGGGGACCGCGGGGCGCCACAGGCCGAGGTCGATGCCGGGCGGCACGACGTCGTAGGGCGGCCACCACGAGCCGCGCGGCGCGCGGTGCACCGTGGCGTAGGAGCCGATGATCGCGGCGTCGGCGTGGCGCAGCGCGTAGTCCCACTTGGCCACGGGGGCGTCGCGGATGTCGGAGCCCCAGAAGTGGAAGACGCGCCCCTTGCCGAGCCTGCCGAGCAGGGGCAGGTTGACCCGCTTGGGCAGGAGCGTGACCCCGAAGTGGAACTGGAAGACGTCGAAGGCCGGCAGCGTGCGGCCGAAGGCGAGCGCCTGCTTGGGCAGGTTGAGCGCGAGGTTCGCGGGGCCGCCGCCCTGGCGCAGGTGCAGGTTGATGTCGGAGCCGTCGCGGAACGGCTGGCGCGTGAAGACGAGCAGCCGGCTCTCGCAGCCGATCGCGTTGAGCCCCGCGCTGAGGGCCTCGGGGCCGCCCGCGATGTTGAGCGGCGCGTGCAGGATGCGCAGGCGGTCGGCCACGGCCCGAGCATACCGGCGCCCGCATCGGCGCCCGTGCGATGATGGGCCGGATGGAGGAGCGCCTGCGCGTCCTGTTCGTCGCCTTCTACTACCCGCCGACGTCCGGCGGGGGCGTCGAGCGGACGCTGCAGTTCTCGCGGCGGCTGCCCGGGCTCGGGATCGACGTCGAGATGCTGGTGCCGACCGACGCCAAGTGGCTGGCCGAGGACCCGGCCAGCGTCGCGCGGATCCCCGCCGGCGTGACCGTGCACCGCGTGCCCTATCGCGGGCCGTCGCTCCGGCAGCTGCCCGGCGAGCGGATCCGCGCCCAGCCGACGCTCGGCCGGCGGGTCCTGATGCGGGCCCGCCTCGCGCCGCAGCGGATCTTCCTCCCCGACGCGAACGCCCCGTGGCTCGCGAGCGTGGTGCCCGCGGCCCGCGAGCTGCTCGGCACGGGGCGCTTCGACGCCTTCGTGACGACCACGCCGCCGCACACGGTGGCCGTGGCCGGGCGGCTGATCCGCGCCCGCAGCGACGTGCCGTGGATCGCCGACTGGCGCGACCCCTGGCTGACCCACGCCGACCTCGACCTGTCGCGGCCCGACGTGCGGGCCAAGCAGGCCGCGATCGCGCGGCTCGCGCGCTGGTGCGCCGGCGGCATGGACGCCGCCGCGGTCGTCGACCACGCCGAGGACGAGGTGCGGGGCCTGCGCCCCGACCTGCCCCTCGCGGTGATCCCCAACGGCGTCGACCTCGAGGAGCTCGCCGCGGTCGAGCGCCGCCCCGACCCCGACCACTGCACGTTCGCCTTCACGGGCTGGTTCTTCGGCGACCGCTCGCCCGCCGTCCTGCTCGAGGCCGTGGCCGCGCTCCTGCGCGACCGCCCCGAGCTGCGCGACGTCGTGCGGCTGCGCTTCATGGGCGGGTTCCCCGATGCGGACCATGCGCGGGTGCGGGCGCTCGGGCTCGGCGACGTCGTGCGGGTCGAGCCGCCGCAGCCGCACGCGGCCGCGCTGCAGGCCCAGGCCGACGCCGACGTGGCGCTGATCTTCATGCAGGAGGGCGCGGGCCACGGGGCCAAGTTCCTGCCGGGCAAGGTCTGGGAGCTGATGGCCTCGGGCCGGCCGGTGCTCGCGCT